>NZ_JBSFUU010000003.1:0-132647 GCF_053591955.1 Streptomyces sp. NPDC002845
CGGGGGTCCCACTGGGAGAACTCGTCGCGCAGGGAGAACACGCGTTCTTTGGCGCGGGCCTTCTCCTCGTCGCGGCGGCCGCCGCCGAAGACGGCGTCGAACCGTTCGGTCTGGATCTTCTCGGTGAGCGGGACGGTCTGCAGGGGGTTGCGGGTGCCGTCGGGGCGTTCGCGGAGTTTGCCGGCGTCGATGTACTCCTGTACGGAGGCGACGTGCAGGCGCAGGCCGTGGGCGGCGACGGTGCGGTCGCGGTAGTCGATGACCTCGGGGAAGTTGTGCCCGGTGTCGACGTGCAGCAGGGAGAAGGGGACCTGCGCGGGGGCGAAGGCCTTCAGTGCCAGGTGCAGCATGACGATGGAGTCCTTGCCGCCGGAGAAGAGAATCACCGGCCGCTCGAACTCGCCCGCCACCTCACGGAAGATGTGCACCGCCTCGGACTCCAGAGCGTCCAGGTGGCTCAGGGCGTACGGGCTTTCGGTCCCCGGTGTGACCGTGGCGACGGTCGTCATGCCAGACCCCTTTCGACGAGCAGTTTGTGGACGAGGGTCGCCGACTCCTGCACCGTCTGGTCCTGCGACTCGATGCGCAGATCGGGCGACTCGGGCGCCTCGTAGGGGTCGTCGACACCGGTGAGTCCCGATATCTCGCCCGCGGCCTGCTTGGCGTACAGACCCTTCACATCGCGCACGGAGCACACCTCGACCGGAGTGGCCACGTGCACCTCCACGTACGCGGCGCCGCTCGCCTCGTGCCGCTTGCGAACGGCTTCGCGACTGTCGGCGTACGGCGCGATCACCGGCACCAGCGCCTTGATGCCGTTACGGGCGAGCATGTCGGCGAGGAAGCCGATGCGCTGCACGTTGGTGTGGCGGTCCTCACGACTGAAGCCGAGGTCGGCCGTGAGGAACTCGCGGATCTCATCGCCGTCGAGCACCTCGACGAAGTGGCCCTCTTCACGGAGCCGGCCGGCCAGCTCGTACGCGATGGTGGTCTTGCCGGCGCTCGGCAGACCCGTGAGCCAGACGGTGGCTCCGGTCGTCACGTGTTTCTCCCGGGAGTTCTCAGGGGTGTCATCGGTCTGGGGGTTGTCGGTCGTCGTCATTCGTGCAGTCCGCACTCGGTCTTGGCGCGGCCGGCCCAGCGGCCGGCGCGCGCGTCCTCGCCCTTGAGGACCCGACGGGTGCAGGGAGCACATCCTACGGATGTGTATCCGTCCATCAGCAGGGGGTTGGTCAGTACCCCGTGCTCGGCGACGTAGGCGTCCACGTCGTCCTGTGTCCAGCGCGCGATCGGGGAGATCTTGACCTTCTGCCGCTTCTCGTCCCAGGCGACGACCGGGGTGTTCGCCCTGGTCAGGGACTCGTCGCGGCGCAGGCCGGTCGCCCACGCGTCGAACCGGGTCAGGCCCTCCTCCAGCGGCTTGACCTTGCGCAGATAGCAGCACAGGTCCGGGTTGCGCTCGTACAGCCTCGGGCCGTACTCGGCGTCCTGCTCGGCCACGGTCTGGCGCGGGGTGATCGTGAGGACGTTCACGTCCATCACCGCCTCCACCGCGTCGCGCGTACCGATCGTCTCCGGGAAGTGGTAGCCGGTGTCCAGGAACACGACATCGACGCCGGGCATCGCACGCGAGGCGAGATGCGCGACCACCGCGTCCTCCATGGAGGAGGTCACACAGAAACGCCGGCCGAACGTCTTCGCCGCCCACTGGAGGATCTCCAGGGCCGACGCGTCCTCAAGGTCGCGCCCCGCCTGTTCGGCGAGGCTCCTGAGATCCTCGACGGCGGCTTCTTCCTGTATCGCTGTCATGCTTCGTCGCCCCCCTGACGACTGTGCTGCATACCCCGGGCCAGCAGCCCGAGGAACTTCAGCTGGAAGGCCCGGTTGCACGCCGCGCACTCCCACGCGCCGTGGCCCTGCTCACTCGGACGCAAGTCCTCGTCACCGCAGTACGGGCAGTAGAAGGGGGCCGCGCGCTCGCTCATGACAGCGACTCCTCGGACGCACGACTCGCCCACGTGGCGAACCTCTCACCGTCCTCGCGCTCCTCCTGGAACCGCGTCAGCACCCGCTCGACGTAGTCGGGCAGCTCCTCGGACGTGACCTTCAGGCCGCGCACCTTGCGGCCGAAGCCGGCCTCCAGGCCGAGCGCACCGCCCAGGTGCACCTGGAAGCCCTCGACCTGCTCGCCCTGCTCGTTGAGGACGAGCTGTCCCTTGAGACCGATGTCCGCCACCTGGATACGGGCGCAGGCGTTCGGACAGCCGTTGATGTTGATGGTGATCGGCTCGTCGAACTCCGGGATACGGCGCTCCAGCTCGTCGATCAGCGAGGCACCGCGGGCCTTGGTCTCGACGATGGCCAGCTTGCAGTACTCGATCCCGGTGCAGGCCATGGTGCCGCGCCGGAACGGGGAGGGCTTCACCGTGAGGTCCAGCGCCTGAAGACCCTCGACCAGCGAGTCGACCTGTGCCTCGTCGACGTCGAGCACGATCATCTTCTGCTCGGCGGTGGTCCGCACCCGGCCCGAGCCATGCGCCTCGGCCAGCTCGGCGATCTTGGTGAGGGTCGTGCCGTCCACGCGGCCCACGCGCGGCGCGAACCCGACGTAGAAGCGGCCGTCCTTCTGCCGGTGTACACCGACGTGGTCGCGCCAGCGCTCGACGGGCTGGGCGGGCGCCGGGCCGTCGGTCAGCTTCCGCTTGAGGTACTCGTCCTGAAGCACCTGGCGGAACTTCTCGGCACCCCAGTCGGCGACCAGGAACTTCAGGCGGGCGCGGGTGCGCAGCCGCCGGTAGCCGTAGTCACGGAAGATCGAGATGACGCCCTCGTACGCGTCCGGCACCTCGTCCAGCGGCACCCAGGCGCCGAGGCGGACGCCGATCTTCGGGTTGGTGGAGAGCCCGCCCCCGACCCACAGATCGAAGCCGGGGCCGTGCTCGGGGTGGTTCACGCCGACGAAGGCGATGTCGTTGATCTCGTGCGCCACGTCGAGGAGCGGCGAGCCGGAGATCGCGGACTTGAACTTGCGGGGCAGGTTCGAGAATTCCTTGTTGCCGACGATCCGGCGGTGGATCTCGTCGATCGCGGGCGTCCCGTCGATGATCTCGTCCTCGGCGATCCCGGCGACGGGCGAGCCGAGGATGACGCGCGGGGTGTCACCGCAGGCCTCGGTCGTGGACAGCCCCACGGCCTCCAGCCGGTCCCAGATCTCGGGCACGTCCTCGATGCGGATCCAGTGGTACTGGACGTTCTGCCGGTCGGTGAGGTCCGCGGTGCCGCGCGCGAACTCCTGCGAGATCTCACCGATGACCCGCAGCTGCCGGGTGGTGAGCCGGCCGCCGTCGATGCGGACGCGCAGCATGAAGTACTTGTCGTCCAGCTCCTCCGGCTCCAGGATCGCGGTCTTGCCGCCGTCGATCCCGGGCTTGCGCTGGGTGTACAGCCCCCACCAGCGCATACGGCCACGGAGGTCGTTGGGGTCGATGGCGTCGAAGCCCCGTTTTGAGTAAATCGTCTCAATGCGTGTCCGCACATTGAGACCGTCGTCATCCTTCTTGAACTGCTCGTTGCCGTTGAGCGGGGTGAAGTGACCAACGGCCCACTGACCCTCGCCACGGTGACGGCTCACCTTGCGGCGGGGCGTGGCAGGGTTCTGGGGGGTGGCGGCCATGATTTCTACGTCCTTCGGGACAGGCGGGAAAAACGACTCTGACCTGCGTGTGCCGGGCACGGGGCATGCGTGCGCATCGTCGCGCAGGGGGAGCGAGAAAGAAGAAGAACCGGCGGTGCTGTGCTGCTCAGCTCGCCGGACAGATGGCGCTGGACATGCGGCCGAGGTCGACGTGCCGCCGACTCACCAAGGCAATTCCAGTTCCAGACATGACGGAAGCGTGTCACGGCTCTTTCGATCGAGTCCACCGTGATCCGTATATTGGACAGGGTTGTCTCGAATGGCGGGACAGTGTGATGTGCGTCATGGCTGGTGGGGGCGGGTGCCTCAGGCCCCTGGCCAGGGGCCCGTTGCCGTGGTCTGCGCTTCCTCCTCGACCTTGGTGTCGAAGAGCGTGAACCCCCGGCGCCGGTAGTTCGCCATCGCGTGCTCGCCGTCCTTGCTGCATGTGTGCAGCCACACCCGCTTGGTCGGCGCCAGCCCCGGCCACCGCTCGGCCAGGTCCCACGCCCGGGCGGCCCCGTACGACAGCAGGTGCCCGCCGATGCGGCGCCCCCGGAACGCCGGTATCAGCCCGAAGTAGACGATCTCCACGACCCCGCCGTCCTGCGGCTCCAGCTCGACGTACCCCGCGGGCGTCCCCCGGTCGTACGCCACCCACGTCTCCACGCCCGGCCGCCCCAGGTGCTCCTGCCACCGGGCGTACGTCCACGAGAGCCGGTCCACCCAGTGGATGTCGCCGCCGACGGAGGCGTACAGGAAACGGCTGAACTCGGGGGAGGGGACCTCGGCGCGGGCGACCCGGACGTCGCCGTCGGGCGCGGTGGCCGGGAGGAGGTCGGCGGGGGAGGTCTGCTCCAGCGACCAGGTGGTGACCGTGATGTTGCTCATGGGGCCAGGGAATCACGAGGTCCGGCCCGCCTCCAAGGGCGGGCCGGAGCCTCGCGTACGGCTGCCTCCGGTACGGCTCTCCGAGCTGGTACGGCTATCCGAGCGCGCTGCCGACGGACTCGAACCGCACGGCGTACAGCACGCGCGCGGGGTCCGTGTCCGATTCCGCGTCCAGCTCCGACGGCCCGGTGAGGGTCCACAGCTCGCCGGTCTCCGGCCAGTAGGACAGGGACCGGGTGTGCCGTCCCCAGCAGGCCCTGTACTGGTCGGCGGTGCAGGTCGCCGCCTTGGCGCCGCTGTCGTCCTGCCGCCACAGGGTGCCGTGCCTGTCCCGGTCGTCGGGAGCCCGGTCGACGTACCAGTCGTCCCCGTGCGAGAGCACGCCCCGCAGGGCGGTGGCCTCGGTCTCGTAGGCCTCGTCGGCGTCCACGTTGTTGCCGGGGTCGGAGGCGAGGAGTCCGGTGCGGTCGGGGGAGGTGCTGAGGTCGTAGCGCCAGAGGCGGGCCCGGTCGCCGCCGTCGGAGCCGGACGCCTCACCCGCCACCAGGCTGTGCGGGGTCGAGGTGCGGTCCAGGGAGAGGGAACCGAGGCAGGGAACGGCGTCCGTACGGCCGGGAGCACAGGCGCCGCCGGTCAGGCGGTACGAGCCGATCGCCGGGAGTACGTACTCGTGCCCGTAGGCCGACCAGCCGTCCCCGACCTTGCCGATCGCGTCGCTGTTCACATCCGTACGCAGGACGCGGTTCATGTCGAAGACGTACAGGGCGTCGTCGTTGTCCGTGGTGGCCGCGGCGCTGCGTGCGGTGACGATCAGCTTGTCCTGGTACCAGACCATGCCGCTCAGGCGGGAGCGCACGGCCGCGAAGTCCGTACCGTCGTCGGCCGGGATGACGAGCAGCACCCAGCGGTAGGCGAGGCGCTTCGGGTCGTCCGCGTCGATGAAGGCGATCCGGGCGAGGCCGTTGTCGGGCGCCGGTTCGGCGGCCCGGCTGTCGGTGTGGGTCCAGCCGGAGAGGATGACCCGGTCGTCGGCCCACTTGCCGTCGTTGTCCGCGTCGCCGGAGGTGGTGACGGACCGGGGGAGCCATGCCTCGGTCGCCGCGTCCTTGGTGTCCCAGCAGTACGCGCGCGTGGCGGACGGCTCGACGGGCAGGGCGCCCTCCTCGGCGTCGGAACAGTCGCCCTGGGTCCGCATGGTGCGGTCGGCACTCCGCAGCACGTCCCGCACGTCGGTGGTTCCGCCCATGCCCGTCGCCAGGGCGTCCAGGGTGGCCTCGTCGGTCAGGGTCTCGTGCAGCCGGAGTTCGGCGAGTTCCGCGGCGGAGGTGAGCGGGTTCAGGGCGCCCGGGTTGTTGGCGTTCGTCGCCTGAGAGGTGCTGATCAGCGTGGCCGCCGCGGTGAGCGCCAGCGCGGTTCCTGCCAGAGTGGCGCGCAGCGCACGCCCTCGCCTGCGTCGACGGTGTCTGCCGCGGTGCTGCATACAACCTCCCGTGTCGGCCAACTGCCTCTCATGGTCCGGACGTTGATGGAGGAGCAGGTGGGGTGGCCTGGGGGTGATGCTACGGCAGTGGGGCGGGGCCTGGTTGAAGTCCTGGGAATTGGGGGTGATCCGTGCGGATTGGCCATGATTCTGTTCACTCGGCGGGGAGTCTTTGACGCGGCCTCACACTCCCGGCACTCCCGAGGGGAACAGCCTACGAGGGCTCGGTGTGCCCGGGTGTCGGCTCCTGCCAGGGCAGCCCGCCCAGGGACACCCCCCGCGCCCGCATCACCCCGGGCGCCATCGAGTGCGGCAGCAGCTCCAACGGGTCTTCGGGCAGCAGGACTTCGACCTCCGCGTGCTCGGCGAAGCGGTACGGGCGGTGTTCCAGCAGGGCTCCGAGGTACCGCCGTACGCGGGACATCTCGGCGCGGACAGTGACCGTGCGGGCCGGGTCGCCGAACATGTCGTCGGCTAGGGCGGCGGCGCTGCGGCCGGTGCGGTGGTGGAGGGCGAGGAGGTAGAGCAACTCTGCGTGACGGGGGCTGAGTTCATGGGTCCAGGAGCCGGTGTCGCAGGTGGCGCTCAGGGTCCAGCGGCGGGGGTACGTCAGGTCGAGGACGACGCGGGTGGCGTCGCGGGGGGCCGACGGTTCCTCGGCGGGGCGTATCAGCCAGCCGCCGGGGAGGGGTTCGACCGAGCACGGGCCCAGAGTGGGCAGCAGGCTCCGGCCGGGGGTCATAGACCTCGGGAGGGGCAGGCGGTTGGTGTACGGCATTCCGGTCACCGCGGCCGTCCAGCCGTCCCGGTCCACGGCCACCGCTCGGCCGCCGAGCCGGGCGAGCATGGGGGCCGCCACCGCGCGCAGCCGTTCCAGCGAGGTCAGGTGGAGGTCGCGCAGGCGGGCCTCGGCGAGTTTGGCGACCGAGTCGACGAGGGCGAGCGTGGCGGGGTGCAGCGTCTCCAGGGGGCCGCTGATGTCGACCGAGCCGAGCAGACGGCCGTCGCGCGGGTCGGTGACGGGGGCGCCGGCGCAGGTCCAGGAGTGCAGCGCGCGGACGAAGTGCTCGGCGGAGTAGACCTGCACGGGGCGGCGGGCCACCAGCGAGGTGCCGACCCCGTTGGTGCCGACCGTCTCCTCCCGGCAGTCCGTGCCGACCCCGATGCCCTGCCCGTCGGCCCGGCGCAGCACGGACGGGCTGCCCTCGCGCCACAGCACCCGCGCGTCCGCGTCCGCGATCACCATGATGTGCTGCGCGGTGTCCGCGAGCGACAGCAACCCCTCTCTCAGGATCGGCAGGACATGCCTGAGCGGCGACATCCGGCGCCGCCGTTCGACCTCCTCGTGGCTGAGCAGGTCCACCCGGAAGTCGTGGTCGGGGTCGACCCCGCCACGGACCGTACGGCTCCAGGACTCCTCGATCACGGGGCGCGGCGCGATCCTCGGGCGCTGTCCGGAGAGCCGGGCGTCGCGCACTTCGCTGAGCGTCCGAGCCGCCTGCGCGGCATCCCGTGCCGCCAGCCGTGCGACGTCCATCGGCGAGTGCGCCACTCGTTCCTCCCGGCAGGCCTGCGTCCCCCAGCCCTTCCGGCCACGGAAGTCCGGACCCGTATCGACTGCGGGTCTCATAGTGTGCCGCTCTTCGGCCACGGACGGACGCACTCCGGCCACAGAGTGGAGTTGGGTTGCAACCCCTTGCAACCCTGGCGAACAGCCGTACGGCGATTGAAACTTGGTCAACGCCGCCCAGCGCGGCGGTCACACGCTCCAGCCAAGGGGCCAGTGAGCGGGGGTGGTGCCGTGTCGGCGCAGCACCACCCCCGTGCCGTACCACCGCGCGGAACCCCCGCCTCAGTACGGCCTGAAAACAGTCAGCTCACCGGCCGCGCCCGCTCCACCACCGACGCCAGGTCGAGGCTGTGCGGCAGGGTGCCGAAGGCCGTGCCCCAGTCGCCGCCGAGCCGGGAGGCGCAGAACGCGTCGGCGACCGCCGGGGGCGCGTACTGGACCAGAAGCGCCCCCTGGAGCACCAATGCGATGCGCTCCACCAGCCGGCGGGCCCGGGCCTCGACGCCCTCCAGATCGGCGAGTTCGGTCAGCAGGTTCTTGATCGCGCCGTCCAGGCGGTGATCGGCGCCGCGAGCCCGGCCCACCTCCTTCAGATACGCGTCGAGCGCCCGCGGTTCACGCTGGAGCGCGCGCAGGACGTCGAGGGCCTGCACGTTCCCGGCGCCCTCCCAGATCGAGTTCAGCGGCGACTCGCGCAGCAGCCGGGGCATGCCCGACTCCTCGACGTACCCGTTGCCGCCCAGGCACTCCGAGGCCTCGACCGCCACCGGCGTGCACCGTTTGGTCACCCAGTACTTCGCGGCCGGCACCGCCAGCCGCAGAAACGCGCGCTCCTCTTCGGACCCCTCGGCCGTGGAGTCGTACGCCGCCGCCAGCCGCATCGCCAGCGTCGTCGCCGCCTCCGACTCCAGCGCCAGATCGGCCAGTACGTTGCGCATCAACGGCTTGTCGATCAGCCGGCCGCCGAACGCCTCCCGGTAGGTGCAGTGGTGCACCGCCTGCGCCACCGCCTGCCGCATCAGCGAGGCCGAGCCCAGCGCACAGTCCAGCCGCGTGGCCGCCACCATCTCGATGATCGTGCGCACCCCCCGGCCCTCCTCGCCGACCCGGCGCGCCCACGTCCCGTCGAACTCGACCTCGCTGGAGGCGTTGGACCGGTTGCCCAGCTTGTCCTTGAGCCGCTGGATACGGAACACGTTCCGGGTGCCGTCCGCCAGGACCCGCGGCACGAGGAAGCACGTCAGCCCGCCCGGAGCCTGCGCCAGCACCAGGAAACCGTCCGACATCGGCGCCGAACAGAACCACTTGTGGCCCGTCAGCTCGTACGTCCCCTCCTCGGCGAGCGGTCGCGCGGACGTCGTATTGGCCCGTACGTCACTGCCGCCCTGCTTCTCCGTCATCCCCATCCCGAAGATCACGCCGGCCTTCCGGTCGGCGGGGCGCAGATCCCGGTCATAGATCATGGACGTCAGCCGCGGCTCCCACTCGGCGGCCAGCTCCGGGTCCGTACGCAGCGCGGGCACCGCCGCGTGGGTCATCGACAGCGGGCAGCCGTTGCCCGCCTCGGCCTGCGTCCAGATCACGAACCCGGCCGCGCGCCGGACATGACCGCCGGGGCGCGCCCAGGCGGCCGTCAGCCCGGCCGAGACGCCCTTGCCGAGCAGCCGGTGCCAGGCCGGGTGGAACTCGACCTCGTCGATCCGGTTGCCGTAACGGTCGTGGGTGCGCAGCTTCGGCGGGTTCTCGTTGGCCAGCACACCCCACTCCTGGACCTGCGCGGAGCCCGCCGTGCGGCCCAGCGCCGACAGCTCCTCGCGTGCCTCGTCGAGGAGGCCGGGGGCGAGATGCCGCTCGACCGCCTCGGCGAGGGCCCGGTCGGCGCTGAAGACGTCATAGCCGACGAGCGGCGGGGCCTGGTTGGTCACTTCGTGGGTACTGGCAGCCATGCCGGGAACCTACCCTTCGGTACGGTGGCGCTCACCAGTATCCGGCGGGTGGGTGTCCGGATTCCGGGGCCGATCGGCCCCGGAATCCGGTTCGGGCCGGTCCCGGCGCACATCGGCTGCGGATCAGGGGGGCAGGCCGATCTCGGAATCGCCGTCAGCTTCTTCTCCTTCTTCTCCGGCCGGAGCACCTCCTCCCCGTACTGCTCGCGCACCCACCCCGCCCGGTACACGGTGTCCAGGTACCGTTCGCCGTCAGGTCGGGCGCGATCGCCACCGCGGTCAGGTCCCCGTTGCCCTGCCGCGACAGCCAGTCCGTCGCGCCGCTGACCACCGTGCCCGTGGAGCCGCCGCACAGGAAGCGGCGCCGGGCGAGCCGATGTCAGGCCCGTATCAGGCCCGTATGGTGCCCGCCTCCGCCACCCGCACGACGTCGTCCACGTAACGCTCGTCCAGCATCGGCGGCCGGACGCTGGTGCCCAGGCCCGGGATCATGCGGCGGTCCGCCACCCCGCCGAAGGCCACCGAGCCCTCGCTGTCCACCGCCACGATCCCGGCGCCGCCGCTCCCAGAACCAGCGCGCGCAGCCCATCAGCGTCCCGGAGATGCCGACCCCCACGAACAGTACGTCCAGGCGCGGGAACCGCCGGGCGATCGCCGGAGCCGTGGTGCGGTAGTGCGCCCGCCAGTTGGCCGGATCGGTGTACTGGTCGAGCCACATCCCGCTCGTCAGACGCGCACAGCGCGCACATACGCGATCCGCGTCCCGAGAAAGCCGCCGGCCGTGTCCGGCTCGGTGATGATCCCGTGGCCGGCGCCCGGCCCGCACCGGCTCCCGGCACCGGAAGGTGAGGACACCCTGCCGTGGCGGCTACCGTAAGGGCGTGCAGCCAGCAAGTACTTCTCCCGAGAACCCCTCCGGCCGTCTCCACCGGGCACGCGCCCTCTACCGGAATGTCTCCAAGCGCAGGACCGCCTGGCTGCTGCTCAAGGACACCGTCAACTCGTGCATCGAGTACCGCATCCTGGGGCTGGCGGCGGAGGCGGCCTTCTTCACGCTGCTCTCCGTGCCGCCGCTGCTGCTCAGCATGATCGGGCTGCTCGGCTACGTCGACGACTGGACCGGCGCGAACACCATCGCCAGCCTGCAGAACAACATTCTGGAGGCGTCCCGGACGGTCCTGTCCGACAAGGGCGTCACACAGATCGCGCAGCCGATCCTCGACGACGTGACGAAGGGCGGCCGGCCAGACGTCATCTCCATAGGCTTCCTGTTCGCCGTCTGGTCGGGCTCCCGCGCGGTCAACGTCTTCATCGACACGATCACCGTGATGTACGGCCTCGACGGTGTCCGCGGGATCGTCAAGACCCGGCTGATGGCCTTCCTGCTCTGCATCGTGGCCCTGCTGATCGGCTCGGTCGCCCTGCCGCTGATGGTCGCCGGCCCGGACGCCGTGGTGGGGATCGTGCCCTGGTCGACGACCGTGGTCCAGGTCCTGTACTGGCCCGTGGTGATCGTCCTGTCCATCGTGTTCCTGACGACGCTGTACCACGTGTCGGTGCCGGTCCGCTCTCCGTGGGTCGAGGACGTCCCCGGCGCCCTGGTCGCCCTCGGCATGTGGGTCCTCGGCAGCTTCCTGCTCCGCATCTACCTCACCAACACGGTCGAGGGAGCCTCGATCTACGGCTCACTCGCGGCTGCCGTCGCCGTCCTCCTCTGGATCGGCGTGTCCGCCTTCGCGGTCCTGGTCGGCGCCGCCGTCAACGCCGCCATCGACCGCGTCTGGCCCGCCGCCGCCACGGCCGCCGCCCGCGCCGCCAACGAACGCCTCCGCGAGACCCAGGCCGCCGAGTACGTCGCCCGCGCCGCCGCCCGATCCACCGACCCCGACGACCCCGACATGCCCTCCGAGTTCCCGGAACGCTGGTCCCGCTTCCTTCCCCCGGAGGATGTGACGTCGAGACTGCTTCCACCGGCGAAGAGCGGAAACAAGCAAGGGGAGGGTGGGAAATCGGGGGAGTGAGGGCAGCGCCCTTCGAGGGCGTGCCCGTCAGGGCCGGCTGCCCCGTCGGCCGCCCCGCCGGGACCACGCCGGACTCACCGCACCTGCCGACGACACGAGCCGGCACCGGACCCGCCGGCCCTCACCGCCGACCGGCCGCGCGACACCGACGGCACTCTCGATGCCGTCGCCGCTGGGTCGGACACGGCGGCGGTGCGTTCGCCCTGGTCGGAGCCTTGAAGCGGGTGTACGGGGTCGGCCCGCAGGAGGACCGGGTGCGGGCGGCGGCGTAGTCTGGCGCATGTGTACGTGGAGAGGGCGTCGCGGCTGAAAGGTGCGGTCGTCTGGACGAACACCCCGTCCGGGAACGGGCCCGGCGTGGGGCGGGTTCTGCCCGACGGCTGTATGGACCTGCTCTGGCACGAGGGCAGGCTGATGGTCGCGGGCCCCGACACCCGGGCGCACGTCACCGAGGGCGCCCCCAGCGCCTGGGCGGGCGTCCGCTTCTACCCCGGCACCGCCCCCGCCCTCCTGGGCGTACCCGCGCACGAGCTGCGCGACCGGCGCGTCGACCTCGGCGACCTGTGGCCCGCCGCGGAGGTACGGCACCTCACCGCCCGCGTGAACGCGGCGGCCGACCCGGCGCTCGGACTCGAAGAGGTCGCGCTGCGCCGGGCCGCCGACGCCGAACCTCCCGACCCGCTGCTGCGCCAGGTCGTCGCGGCCCTGGACACGGGCCGCCCGGTCGCGGCGACCGCCGACGAACTCGGCCTCGGCGCCCGCCAGTTGCACCGCCGCTCGCTGGCCGCGTTCGGGTACGGCCCCAAGACGCTGGCCCGCGTGCTACGGCTCCAGCGGGCCCTCGGCCTCGCCCGCGGCGGCGTGCCCTTCGCGGAGACGGCGGCCCGGTCCGGGTTCGCGGACCAGGCCCATCTGGCGCGTGATGTAAGGGAGTTGGCGGGGGCACCCTTGGGGGAGCTACTCGGCGGCCGGTAGCGGCGCGAACAGATCCAGGCCGTTGCCGTCCGGATCGTTCACCGACGCGTACCGCTGCCCCCACACCGCGTCCCACGGCTTGAGCTCCCCGTGGTATCCGGCACTCACCAACTCCTCGTACACCTCGTCCACTTGGGCGGGACTCTCGCACAGCAGAGCCAGCCCGACCCGGCTGCCACCGCTCGGCGCCCGCCAGCCCGGGTGGAAGGAACGGACGGTCTCCTCGGTGTCCAGCATCAGCCGCAGCCCACCCGGCAACTGGGCCTCGGCGTGGGGCTCGTTCTCGGCGCCCTCGGGGAACGCGAACCCGAGCCGACGGTAGAAGGCGACCGAGGCGGCCATGTCGGATGCCACCAGACCGATCGCGTCGAATCGTGGAGTCGTTCGTGTAGTCATGGGGCCACCGTAGAAGGGGCATGTGCGACGGGTCTTGAAGGAATCGGACACGAAGATCCGGCGGGCCTGTCCACAGGGGTCCACGAAGCGGGACATGGGAGTCACCTGTGGAACGCCTGTGCGGCAAGATGTGCGCATGATCCGTGCGTTCCGCGTCCTGCCTCCGCTGTTGCTGCTGCCTGTGCTGCTCACCGCCTGCGGCACCGAGAAAGTGGTCGTCGGGAGCCGCGAGCCGCTGCCGTCCCCTCCCGGCCGGGCCGAACTCGACGCCCGGATAGCCGACTTGGGCGTCGCACCGGACCTCGTGTACGTCACCGAGCCCCCGGGATTCGCCCTCGCCCGCCAGTCGGTCGGCGTGTTCGGAGACGACAGCTTCTCCAGCGCGTACTGGTCCAAGGAGAGCGGCGCCCAGATCTACCTCTATGTGGACCGGGGCACGATGACGGCCGAGAGCTGCCCTCGGCAGAGCGTCGGGCCGGGCACGGGCGAGCGGGTCACGTGTGAGCGCGACGGCGACACCTGGTACCGCACGTCGGCCGGCCGGCACGAGTACGCCGTGGCGGAGGAGGACCACGTGGTCCGGATCAGCGGCGACACGGCCCTCGTCGCCCGTGACGTCCTGCGCGCCGCCGCCGCGTCCGCCCACCGCCCGACCGACTCCGAACTGGCCTACCTCCTCCCGCCGCCCTCCGGCGACGGCCCTCCGGTCGGACGCGGCGACCTGCCACCCGAGGGAGACGGTGCGCCCCGCAACGAGGTAGGGGCAGGGGGCTGAGCCCGGACGACCTCCGACCCGCAGCCCGAAAATTTCGGTCCTTGGGGGCGGACCCACCCCCGAAATAGGCTCAGCTCATGTCCGACCGCATCCTCGTGTACACCCGCACCACCGCCTACCGCCACGACTCCATCCCGGATGCCGTCGCCGCCGTACGCACCCTCGGTTTCGACGTCGACGCCACCGAGGACCCACAGACCTTCGAGGCACCCCTCGACCCGTACGCGGCGGTCGTCTTCCTCTCCACCAGCGGCGAGGTGCTCACCGACCCCGGCCGCGCCCGGCTCCGGGCGTACGTGGAGGGCGGCGGCGGATTCGCCGGGGTGCACGCGGCGGCCTGCACCGAGTACGAGTGGCCGTACTACGGCGAACTCCTCGGCGCCCGCTTCGCCCGCCACCCCCGGTACCAGCCGGGCAAGGCGCTCGTCGAGGACCACGACCACCCGGCCACCCACCACCTCCCGCCCGTCTGGGAGTTCACGGACGAGTGGTACGACTTCCGCGCCAGCCCCCGCGGTTCGGTGCGCGTCCTCGCCGCCGCCGACGAGTCCACGTACGAGGGCGGGGAGATGGGTGACGACCATCCCCTCGTCTGGTGCAAGGAGCAGGGCGCGGGCCGGGTCTTCTACACGGCTCTCGGACACGCGTCGGAGGCCTACGAGGACCCGGCCTTCCTCGCCCACCTGCGGGGCGGCATCGGCTGGGCGGCACGGCGCACGGGCACATAGGAAGTCCCCGAGCCGCTTAGGAGGTCCCGAGCCTCTCAGGGACTCCCCGAGCCGTACGCCGTCAGGAAGCGGTCGCGGAAGGTGTCCATGCGCCATTGAGGGGCGTCGGAGGCGGGCTTGAGGCCGTCGGTCCAGCCCCAGTCGGCGATCCGGTCCAGTACGTCGGGGTCCTGGGCGACGATCGAGACCGGTACGTCGAGGCCGGCGTTGCCGCCGGTGACGGTGCGGTTGGGCTGGTGGTCGCCGAGGAAGACCAGGACCGTGTCCTTGCCGCCGTACTTGACGACGTAGTCGACGAGGCTGGTCAGCGAGTACTGGACGGACTTGCGGTACTCGGTGCGGACGTCCTCGGGGTTCTGCCAGACGTCCTTGGGGTCCTTGCCCGCCTTCTGGATCGCGTCGTAGACCGAGCCGTCGCCGACCTCGTCCCAGCCGATCGTCTTCGGCAGGGGCGACCAGGGGTTGTGGCTGGAGGTGAGGATGATCTCCGCCATCAGCGGCTCGTCGCGCTCGCGGCCGTGCTCCAGCTTCTCGAACGCGGAAAGGGTGTACTGGTCCGGCATGGTCGACCAGCTGAACTTCGGGCCCTGGTAGCCGAGCTGGTCGGAGTCGTAGATGTGGTCCAGGCCGAAGAACTTCCCCTCCGGCCAGGCCTTCTGGGTGCCCGGCACGATGCCGACCGTCCGCCAGGCGCCGGTGCGGCGGAAGGCCTCGGTGAGGGTCAGGCGGTCGCCCGAGGTGAGGGTGAGGTAGCGCTGCTGGTTCTTGATCCACAGGCCCGACAGAAACGTCGAGTGGGCCAGCCAGCTGCCCGCGCCTTCCACGGGGGAGCGCAGCCAGCCGCTGCGGGACGAGAATCCGGCCTCCGTCAGCTCCTTGGTCTTCTGGGTGAGCGTCGCGTCCATCTCCTCGGCCATCGCCGGGTCGTCGATCGCGGAGCGGCCGTAGCTCTCGATGAACGTGATCAGCACGTCCTTGCCGCGCAGCCCGGTCAGCAGCTCGTCGGGCGGAGTGTCCGCGAACGCGTCCACGGCGGCCTGCTCGGCGAACGCCCGCCCGTCTGTCAGACCCGCCCGCACCGCCTTCACACGGTTCTGCACGAGGTCGGCCGAGTTGTGGGTGGCGAGCGGTATCCCGGAGACCTCCAGGGCCAGCATCGAGCACGTGATCCAGACCGTGCCGAGAACGAGGAGGGTGCGGCTCGCGGTGTGGCGGTGACCGACCATGAGGCGGGTCAGCCGGACGACCGACAGCGTCATGAGGACGAGCACGGCGACGGCGAGCGCGATCACGCCGATCGTGGCGGCGAGCGCCCCGCCCTCGCCGACCGTGTCCTTCATGAACGACTGGGCGTCGTCGAGCAGGATCCAGTCGAGCACCAGGTCGAAGGGGCGGCCCAGGTTCCAGTAGAACCCCATGTCGAGGAACTTCAGAATCGTCAGCAGACCGAGCACCACCCCCACGACCACCGCCGCCACCCGTCGCGGCCACCGCGGCAGCACCAGCAGCAGACACGCGGCGAGGATGCCCTCCGCCGGGATGCGGACGAACCTGGCGAAGGAGAAGCGGTCGATGTCGTTCGGGACGAGGAACGCGAAGAGTACGAAGAGGACGGCCAGGCCGGTGACCGTCCGGGTCAGCGTTCGGGCCGCGGTGGGGTGCTTGGTGCGCCAGGTGCGGGCGGGGGACTCGGGGGCGCTGTCGTCCGACTGGGCATCCTCCGGCGACCGGAGTTCCTCCGGGGAACTGGTGGCCGGGGAGTCGGTGTCGCGCGAGGCGCCGCCCTCCTCCCGAGTGTCCTCGTCCGGAGTGCCCTCCGGAGGGGCGGTCTCCTCCGGAGGGGCGGCGCCATCAGGCTCGGTGGCGTGGTCCGTTGCCTCAAGCTGCGGAGGGCGTATGTGCGACAACCCGGAGGTCCTTCCCAGTGGGGCCCATTGACGGTACGGCGGAGCAGGCGGGGCCGCCATTTCCTGTACGAGCCTGTGACACTCTCTGTTCACCCGCAACCCGCGAGTCTCAACAAGCGCGCCACCGCCGTGCCAGTCCGTTCTACCAGCCTCACCGACAACTCCGTACGCGTGCCCTCCGGTTGCTCACCGACGCGGGCACCGACGCCCGCGGAGCGCACCGGGTGCTGATCAGTCGTGGGTGATGGTGCCGTCCTCGTGCATCGTCGGATGGATCTTCGTAGGGCCGTAGTTGTCGATGTCCGAGGGGCGCGGAGTCTCCGGGCCGTCGGGGCCCATACGGAGCACGCGTTCGACGCGGCAGATCCGGAACAGGCGGTCCTCCACGCGGGCCTCGTCGGCGCGGCCGAGCGCCCGGAACTCCTCGGCCGCCTTGGCGTACACGGCCTTCTTGGCGTCGTCGAACTGGTAGAGCAGGGCCCAGATCTCGGCCAGCCCGTCGTAGAGCAGGCGCCGGGCGTCGTGCGGAGTGGCCGAGACGACGCCGGTCGGCTCCCAGCCTGCCCGGTCGCGCTCGACCACGCCGAAGCAGATGGGCAACAGCACAACGTCCGGGTGGGAGGCGACCGCCCGCTCCGATTCCGCGCGCATGGACGCGGGAAAACGAGAGCCCATGTACGCGAAGTCCCGCATTCCCAGCTTCGTGGCGCCCGCCATCAGGCCGAGCTCGCGCTCCGGGTCGAGGACGAAGTCCACATCCGGGGAGGGGGTGTTGCGGCCGCGCCGGTCCCACGAGGGGTCGACCGGTTCCGGGTCGGTGGGCCGGGGCGGCTCCAGACGGCCGTTGCTGTCGCTGTGCGCGAACTCGTCGCCGCGCACCACCCGGTAGCGCACCCCGCACGCCTCCACCTCGTTCACCATCTCCCGCTCCAGCACCGCCACGGCGGCGAGCAGCTCCCGCCGTACGGCCGGGTCGTCGGTGTCGTCCTTCGCCTTGAACCACAGATGGGAGTTCAGCCCGTCCCGGGCCATCTGCGGCATCCCGTCCGTCACCGGCTTCAGCAGCCGCCACTCCGGCCCCACCGCCGGATCCTGCACGGCGACCCCGAACACCGGCCCGCGCAGCGCGATATAGGGATACCGCCGGGACCTGTCCACCGCGTCGGTCTCCCGCACCCACTCGGCGGGGTCGTCGCGGCGGATCAACTCGGCATGGAGCGCATGGATGTGTTGCTGCCAGTCATCAGTCATGCACGCATTGTTGTGCGACGAGCGGGTGCATGGGGGCCAAATCGACACAACAAGTTGGGTTGTTGGATGAAGACGAGGATGACGCCCGCCAGGCATTGGCGGACGTCACCGATGTTGGCACTGGTCGGTACTTAGCGGTACCACGTTCGGAAGAGCCCGACATTGTCGTTGAGCGTCTCTGGAACTCTGTGTGTGCCTGAGGGTTTCGGGCTTTTCGGGCGCGGCGTGGCCGTGTGCGGTTGCCGTCGTGGGGTCCGAACCTCGGGGTGAGGGGGTGGACTTCGGTGGCGTGCGCGTGGTGGAAGCCGGTCCGCTCGGCGGCGCGGGTGCGCCGTCGACAGGTTCCGCGGGAGAGCCGCGCCCGGCCGTCCGGAGGAGGCTCCGGGCGGTGGGGGGCGGGTACTCCATGACCTGGCACCGGCCCGTGTGGGCCGGGTGTCTGGGTGTCATGCCCCGCCGGACGCTTGACCGCCCCGGTGGGGGTGGTGGCGGGGACCGTACGCACTTCGGGCGTACGGCGGGAAGTCTGCGGCCGGTGGGCCGGGGAGGGCCGGGCCGGTGTGGGGCGGGTCTTACCGGGGGTGGTCTTCGACCCGGGCGGGCGGGGTGGTGCGGCTGCCTGGCGGCGGGCGCGGCGCAGGCGGCGGGTGGTCTTCTTGGGGCGGCGCACGCTGTGGACGGTGCCCTCGACGGTGGTGCGGATGGTGCGGGTGTGGGTGGTGCGGTCGGTTGTGGTGTGGGTCTGGGCGAGCAGGCCGCGGGAGACGATGCGGCGGGCGGCGGCGTGGTCGCGGTCCATGGAGAGCCCGCAGCCGGTGCAGTGGGCCCAGGTCCAGCCGCGCTCGTCGAGCCGGTCCGGGGCGGGGTGATGGCCCAGCGGTCCGAGGCAGCCTGGGCATAGGGCGGAGATGTCCCTCGCGGGGACGGTGACCACCGCGATCCCCGCCTTCGCGGCCAGGTGCCGGACCACCTCGGCGAGGGTGCCGCGGACCTGCCCGGACAGGCGGGCGTTACCGCGCCTGCGGCCGCGCGCCTCCAGGGTGGCGAGGTCTTCCAGGTAGATGACGGTGGCGCCGAGCGCGGCGGTCTGGTCGACGGCCCAGCGGGCCGCCGCCCAGGCCAGTGCCTGGTTGAGGCGGCGGATGCGGGCGCACACCCGCTCGTGCTCGGTCTGGAGCACCGCGGCCTTGTCCAGGAGTTCACCCCAGGCCAGGTGGGGGGAGCCGAGCCCGTCCGCGAGGGCGCGGTAGTGGTCGCGTTTGGTGGCGAGGTGTTCGCGGTGGGCGCGCAGCCGGTGCAGTTTCGCACTGACCGTGGTGGCGTCGAAGACCAGGGGGCGGCCGTCGGTGACCACCCGCGCCGTCCCGTTCCGCCCGGTCAGGCGGCCGAGCGTGCCGGTGAGCAGGGTGTTGACGCCCCAGTCGAAACCGAGTGCCATCCGGTGCCCGGACGCTTGGGTGGCCGGGGCGGGGCGCGTGTGCGGCAGGTCCACGGCGATCCGGCCACCGGGGGTGGGGCGCAGGGTGGGGGTGTGCAGGACCGCGTCCGGGCCGACGGTGCCCGGCAGGCGCAGGTCGATCACATGCCAGGCCCAGTCCCGCCCCGAGCCGGGGGCCGGGCACAGCGGGAGTTTCACCCGCAGCCGGGCCGTGGCCTCGTCGATGCGCGCCAGGGTGACCTGCTGACGGTCCATCGCCGCCAGCAGCACCTGCGCCGCGACCTCGGGCGGGTCCTCCAGCTCGCACAACCCGGCGGGCAGCTTCCCGTGCTCGGCCAGATACCCGCGCACCTGCCGGGTTCGGTTGCGGATCTCCGCACTGCTGACCCCGGCGGGCAGGACGGCCCGCAGCGCGGCCCACTCCGCCCCGGTGCGCCGACGGGGATCGGCGGGCCAGGTGGCCAGGACCGCCGCCACCAGAGTGCGCCGGTGCACCGCCAGGCGCAGCATGCGTGCCGCGTACTCCTCGGCCGCCCGGCGCACCCGGTCCGAGACGTACACCCCCTCGGCCAGCGCGGCATCCCCCGCCCAGCCCAGGCGGCGCAGCGCCATCCAGCCCTTGGACGGCAGCTTCTCACCCCGCCCGTCGAGGCCGGCGGCCAGCACATCCAGCGAACCCTCGTCCCACCGGCAAGCCACTAGAGCCCGGGTCAGCTCCTGGCACAAGGAGGCCAGGAAGGACACCCGCTCCCGCAGCAGCCGCTGACCGACATGTTCGCCACTGCCCTCAGCCACACCACCGAAGGCGGTGCACGTCGCCGTCGCCACCAACCGGCCCACACCCACCACCCCCTGCCACGCCACCTCGAACAGCCCCGGACCGGGCACACCCCCGCACCCGATCGGCCTAACGACCGACCTCCGCACAAAGACACGCACCCGGGCGAACGCGCCCGATTCATGTAGGAAAACGCAGACTCGGTCGTCTTCCGGCCGGACAGGCGCGTCCTGGCCAGCGGCAGCGTCGACGGCGCGCTGCGGCTGTGGAGCTTGGGAGCATCCGACCGTTCTCGCCTGCTGAGTGCCGTTACCTGTCGTATCGGCAATGTCATCTCGGTGGCGTTCAGCCCCGACCGCCGTACCCTGGCCACCGGCGGCGAAGACTGGACCGCACTGCTATGGGACCCCGCCCCCCCACCGCGTCGCCTTCCGAATCTGCGACACCGCCTCCCCCACCATCACCCACACCGAGTGGCGCCAACTCTTCCCCAAGCACAAGTACCTGCCGCCCTGCTCAGGCTGAGGACTTGGGCAGCTCCAGGAAGGCGGTCCAGGTGTCGGAGCTGGCGGACAAGTGGGGCGTGGGGCAACAGGACCCGGGGAAGAGCGTGTGATGCGAGTTCGCGGGTCGGTGATGGACACGCCGAGGGCCGCCCCGGTCCGGAGTCGGCTGGGGTGGGCGCCTGTTGGTGGCGGCCCCAACGGTCGCCTGGAACCGTTGGGGAGCGCGACGAGGCCGGTCAGCGGTGGGGCGGTGCCGTGCTCGACCGTTCCACCAGGCGGGTCGACAGTTCCGTACGTGTGCCCTCCGGTTGGTCGCCCGCCATCATCCGTACCAGCAGGCGGAGCGCGGTCGCGGCCATCTCGGAGAGGGGCTGGCGGACCGTGGTCAGGGCCGGGGTGGCCCAGCGGGCCTCGGGGAGGTCGTCGAAGCCGACGACGCTGATGTCGTGCGGCACGCTCAACTCCCGTTCAGCCAGGGCCTCGTACACCCCGAGGGCCATCGGGTCCGAGCAGACGAAGACGGCGGTCGGCGGCTGGGGCAGGTCGAGGAGTTCGAGCATGCGGCGGCGGGCCATGGTCTCGTTGAAGTTGCCGTAGCGGACGTACTCGGGCTGGTACTTGAGGCCGGCGGAGGTGAGGGCCGAGCGGTAGCCCGCGATCCGGGCGCTGCTGCACATCTTGCGCCGGTAACCGCCGATGCAGGCGATGCGTTCGTGGCCCAGGGCGAGCAGGTGCTCGGTGGCGGTGACGCCGCCCTGCCAGTTGGCCGCGCCGACCGACACCACGCCCGGCGGCGGTTCGAGGACCGGGTCGATCAGGACGAACGGGATGCGGTGCTGGTCGAGCCAGGCGTACTGGGACGGGGTCAGCTCGGCCAGGTTGAACAGCACTCCGGAGGAGCCGCGGGTGGTGAGCTTGTCCAGCCAGCCGCGTTCCGGGCGCCCGCCCCGGGTCCGGGTCAGGCCGGCCGAGACGACCACCTCCAGGCCCGCGTCGTGCGCCGCCTCCTCCACGCCGTGCAGCACCGCGCCCGACCAGGAGGTGTCGAGGGAGTGCACGACCAGGTCCACCAGGCCCGGCGTCTTCGCGGCGTCGAAGCGGGGTCGGCGCACATAGCCGAGCCGCTCCAGCGCCTCGGTCACCCGCTTCCGGGTCTCCGGGGCCACGTCCTCCCGCCCGTTGACCACCTTCGACGCGGTCGGCACGGACACCCCGGCCTCACGCGCCACCACCGCCAGGGTCGGCCCGGTCGACGCGCCGCCGCCTCCGGTCCGTGCAGCCGCGCCTCCCGTGCGAGTCGCACCTCCCGCACGGACCGGACTTGCCGTGGGAACCGCGCTCGCGCTCGCGGAACGGACCATCGAAGACCACCCCTCCGGCCCGCCCGAGGGCCATCGAAAGTCGGACCAACGCCGTGCTCCGCCAGTCGGGGCCGACGGAGATAGAAAGCGCTTCCTATACCCTAGATGTGCCACAAGGCGAGGAGAAGACACCGGCGATCGCAGGATCGCCCGGACCTGAACTTTCGCAACGCCGAACAGCGCGGAACGCTCACCGTGGCGTGCACGTCAGCCGGAAGCCGCGGAAGTCGGCGGTGAAGGAGGCGTCGACCAGGTCCCGCGCGTGAATACCGGCCATCGCACCCGTGAAGCGCAGCTTGGACCCGTAGTCGTCGGAGAGCTTGCTGAAGTCCAGCGGCGGGCCGACCGGCATACGCACCCCGTCCCGGAGGTGCCAGAACCGCGCCTCGGCACCGTCGACCGTCACGCCCAGCGTCAGCGGCCCGCCCGCGTCGACCTCGACGGCGGCCGCCTGCCGGGTGCCGCCCTCCTCGCGCTCCACGAGGCTGAGCACCGTACGCCCACCGCCCTGCCACTGCTGTCCGTGCTGCCCCTCGCCCTCGGGCTCCGCCCAGGTCAGGTCGAGGCTCAGATACGCCTCGGCGCTGTACCAGAGCACCAGCCCGGCGGCCTCGGTGAAGGTGCGCGGCCGCGCCTCGACGGTGACCTCGGCCTCCGCGCGGTGCTCGGTGACGCGCTGGGCCAGCAGACTGTGCGCCCACCACGACTCGGGACCGTGCCGCCCGCGCAGCCGGATCCAGCCGGGACGCGCGGCCGTGTCGGCCCAGGACGGGTCGGCGGGACCCCGCAGAGTGCTCCACGGCCAGCCCAACGGCTCATCCGGACCGGTCCGTCGGAGCCCGTCCGGACGCGTCGGTACGTCGCCCTCGCCCTTGACCTCAACCTCGACCGCCGGATGCCAGCCGCCCTGCCGCAGGCGGGGCCAGCCCTCCTCGTCCCAGGTCAGCGCCTGGATCGCGGTCTCCCGGCCGAGCGGGCAGCGCGGTCCGTCGGGCGTCTGGAGCGGACGGGCCGTGAGGTGGCTCAAGACCCACTCGCCGCCCGGCGTCTCGACCAGCTCCGCGTGCCCGGCCTTCTGCAACGGCACCGACGGATCGTCCCGCGTCGTCAGCAAGGGCCGGCTGTCGAGCTCGTACGGCCCGGTGACGGCGCGGCCGCGGGCCACCAGCACCCCGTGCTCGAACCCCGTACCGCCCTCCGCGAGCACGAGGTAGTACCAGCCGTCGCGCTTGACCAGCTTCGGCCCCTCGATGAGCCGTTCATGCTGGAGCAGAAGGTGCGTGTCACCGACGGGACGGAGGGTGTCGCGGTCCAGCTCCGTCAGGACGATCCCGGCGAAACGCTGCCCGCCGGGCCGGTGGTCGCTCTGCATGTTGAGTAGCCACAGCCGGCCTTCCTCATGGAACAGCGCGGGGTCGAAGCCGTGGCTGGAGACGCGGCGCGGCGGCGACCACGGGCCGCTCACCTCCGTGGCCGTGGAGACGTACGTGTCCAGGTCGAAGTACGGGGTGCCGACCGAGCGTACGACGGTGTAGATCATCCAGAACCGTTCGCCGTCCCAGCTCAGTGACGGTGCCCAGATGCCGCCCGAGTCGGGGACCCCCGCCAGTGAGTCCCCGGGGACCGCGCCGCGCACATGGCCCGCGTACTCCCAGTGGGACAGGTCCCGGGACCGGTGGACCGGAATGGTCGGGAACCACTCGAACGAACTGGTCGCCACGTAGTACCAGTCGCCGGCCCGGACCAGCGACGGGTCCGGGGCGAAGCCGCGGATGACGGGGTTGTGCAGCACGGTCACGTCAAGGCTCCCGGAACGACGGTCACTTGAGGGCTCCCAGGGTCACGCCCGAGCGCCAGTAGCGGCGCATCGCGACCATCATGATCGCCATCGGGATGATGGACAGCAGCGCGCCGGTCAGGACGAGGCTGGTCACGTCGATACCCGACTCCAGCCGTTTGCCGGACCAGTTGTACAGACCCAGGTTGAGCGTCCAGTTCTCCTCGCCGCGCAGCACGGTCAGGGGGAGGAAGAACGCGTTCCAGGTGTTGACGAAGGCGAGCAGGAAGACGGTGGCGCCGCCCGTGGTCATCATCCGCAGCACGATGCTGAAGAAGATCCGCAGCTCACCGGCGCCGTCGATACGGGCCGCCTCAAGCAGCTCGAACGGGATCGTCGCCTCCGTGTACACCTTGGCCAGGTACACGCTGAACGGGTTGATCAGACAGGGGATCAGCATCGCCCAGGGGGTGTCGACCAGGCCGATCGCCGAGAACAGCAGGTACAGCGGCAGGGTGAGCAGCGCGATCGGGATGAGGAAGGAACCGACCACGGACGCGAACACCAGCCCCCGCCCGGGGAAGTCGAACCGGGCAAGCCCGTAACCCGTGGCGAGGGCGATGAGCGTGCCGCCGAGGGAGCCGACACCGGCGTACAGGAACGAGTTGGCGGTCCAGCGCAGGAAGATGCCGTCGTCGTACGTGAACACCTGGGTCAGGTTGTCCCAGAGGTGGAAGTCGGAGAACCACAGCCCGTTGCTCTGGTACAGCCCGACGCGGTCCTTGGTCGCGGCGATGATCAGCCAGTACACCGGAAACAGGCTGTACGCGCTGGCCAGGGCCAGGCCGACGAGGAGGAAGCGCTGGCCGCCCCGGGAGCGCGCGGCCGGGTCCGGGCGGGTGATCCGCCGCACGGAGCCCCCGCGGGGCGGCTCGCCGCCGTTTTCCATAGGACTTTCCTTGCCGCTGTCCTTGCCGCTGTCCGTGCCGTTTCCCGTGCCGTTTCCTGTGCCGTTTTCCTTACGGTTTTCCGTCAGCGCCATCAGTCCGCCTCCCGCGAGGTCAGCCGGTAGAAGAGGAAGGACGCGACGCCGAGGATCAGGGCGAGTAGCACCGAGAGGGCGGCGGCGTAGTTGTAGTTGGCGGCGTTGAACGCCTGGTTGTAGATGACCATGATCGGGGTGAAGCTGTCGCTGACCGTCTCGGGGGTCACGTTCCGGAACAGCGCGGGCTCGTTGAAGATCTGCAGCATCTGGATGATCGACAGCAGAGCGGTGAGGACGAGCGCGCCGCGCACGAACGGGATCTTGATGCTCAGCGCGATCCGCAGCTCCGAGGCGCCGTCGAGCCGCGCGGCCTCGAACAGCTCGCGGGGTACGCCCTGGAGCGCCGCGTAGATGATCACCATGTTGTAGCCGATGCCGTGCCAGGTCAGCAGGTTGCCGATGGCCGGCCACACCATGGAGGGCGCGAAGAAGTTCCAGTCGAACCCGAACAACTGGCCGATCGGAGTCAGCGGGCCCACCTCGGGGCTGTACAGGTTCACCCACACGATGGCCGCGACCACCCCGGGGATCATGTACGGGACCAGCAGCAGAATCCGGAACCGGCCGGCCACCTTCGAGGTGACCGAGTCCAGGAAGAGCGCCAGCACCAGGCTGACGATCAGCATGAACGGGATCTGGACACAGGCGAACAGCACCACCCGCAGGATGGAGCCCATGAACGCCGAGTCGGTCAGGCCCTGCTGGTAGTTCTCCAGCCCGACGAACTCCGTGGTCGCGCCGCCGAGCCCGAGCCCGGAGTGCTTCTGCAGGAACAGCGACTGGTGGACCGCGTAGCCGATCGGAAGCAGATAGAGGAAGACGAAGCCGAGCTGGAAGGGCACCGTGAACGCGGCACCCTTCCAGCGCTGGGAGCGAATCATCGAGTGTGCCTCAGCCCTTGACGCTGATGCCGCGCTGCTGCAGGTCCCGGACCGTCCACTCCTGCATGTGGGCGAGCAGGTCGGTCACCTTCTGCTCCTTGCTGACGACCTTGGCCCACTCGTCCTGCATCTCCGTGAACATCGCGGTCCAGTTCGGGCCGAAGGTCCAGTCGTCGGTGATGGTGTTCATGCTGTCCGTGACGACCGTCTGGGCCGGCTCGTAGTTCTTGCCGAGCAGCTTCTCGGGGATCGCCTCGGCGACGTACGCGCTGGTGTCGGCCACCGCGGGCATCAGACCGCTGCCGGTCTCCGGGCTCGCCATGGTCTTGACCGCACCGGCGTCGGTGGACATCCACAGCGCCGCCTCGGCGGCCTGCTCCTTGTTCCCGCACTGCTCGGTCACCAGGGTCAGCCCACCGCTCTGGTTGGTCCCGGCCGGCGTCTTGGGCTCCTCGCCCTTGTACGTGGGCCACGGGGCCAGCGCCCACTGGCCGAAGGACTCGGTGAAGTTCTGCACCATGCCGGACATCTGCCAGGTGGAGATGTGCCGGGTCGCGGTGCCGCCCTCGTCGTAGTTGCGCTGCACGGCCGCGTAGTCCGCGAAGGAGAGCTTGGAGTTCAGGTCGTTGTCGATGATCTCCTGGATCACCTCCGCCGCCTTGAGGCTGCCCTCGTCCTCGAAGTTCACCACCCAGGAGTCGCCGTCGATGCTGTACCAGTGCGCCCCGGCCTGCATGGCGAGCACCTCCAGCGTGCTCGGGTCCTCACCGGCGTAGTTGGTGATCTTGATGTCGTGCTTCTTCAGCTCCTTGCCCGCGGCGATGAAGTCGTCCCAGGTCTCGGGCGCGTCCAGCCCGTACTTCTTGAAGAGGTCGGTGCGGTAGATGGTGAAGGCGGGCGCCGAGCTGGTGGGGACGCCGTAGACCTTGCCCTGGACCTGGCCGACGGCCCACGAGCCGGGGTTGAACTTGTCCTTGCTGGACTCGACGTACTCGGTGATGTCGGCGAGGGCGCCCTGCGAGACCCAGCTCGTCACGTACTCGCCGGTGTTCTGCAGCAGGCACGGCGCGTTGTTCGCCTTGACGGCGTTGGTCAGCTGCTTCTGCATGGTCAGCTGGTCGGTGACCTTGGTGTACTTGAGCTTGACGTCCTCATGGGCGGCGTTGAACGCCTTGACGACGGCCTCATGGCCGTTGGCCCAGCCCCAGAAGTCGAGGGTGACCGGGCCGGAGGACTCCGAGGACGTGTCGTCCCCGGACTCGGATCCGCCACAGGCGGAGAGCAGACCAGTGAGCGCGAGGCCCGCAATGGCGGTGCGGGTGAACCTTCTCCGGGAGCTGGTGGAGTTCATCTGACCGTGATCCTTCGAAAATCAGGCGTTCTCAGAACGAGGACGGCGGCTCTGTGCTGGCCAGGAACGGCGGCCGGAATCTGTCGGCTCGCGGTTGCGGGGAACCGGCCCAGCGGAAGCTGTAGTAAGCGGTTGCTGGGAACGTAGGTGACCGGTTTCCTCGTGGCAAGAGGTGTGCGGAAATTTGTTACGGCTGTGTGTTCTAAGAGGCTGGCCTGCGCGTGCTGGTCTTGATCGCACGGCATGACGCATTTATGCAGGTCACAGGCAGTACGGCGAGTTCTGGGAGCGGGGCGCCGAGGAGTGGACGCGTCCCTCGACGGCTGGGAAAAAACTCCGGAAAACGTTTACGAAAAGATCGCTACGCGTAAGCCCTGCGCGGTGCCTACAGTCGCCCGCGTCGCCACCCGAGACGCGACCCGAGACGCCACCCGCGTCGCCATCCGTGCGACCACCCATGCGACGGCCCGCGCGACCATGTGCGCAGCCAACCGTGCTCTCATCGACTCGTCACTCCCGCCGTCCTCCGCGCGGCGGAGGCGGCAGCACGGAGCGCCGGACGACCACATGGGTGCCCAGCACCAGATGCTCCCCGTCGCCGCCGCTCTTGCGCCGCCCCCCGGCCTCGTGCCGGTCGGCCACGGCGCGCAGGGCGGCGCGCCCCATCTCCTCGTACGGCACGTGCACGGTGGTCAGCCGGGGGGTGAGCTGGGAGGCCAGCGGAATGTCGTCGTAGCCGACGATCGACACGTCCTCGGGCACGCGCAGCCCGCCCGCGCGCAGGGCCTGCATGGCCCCCGCGGCGACCACGTCGGTCCCGGCGAGCACCGCGGTGAAGTCCGCCTGCTCCCGCAGCCCCGTCTCGACGGCCTCGTACCCGTGCCCGTAGTCGTACGGGCCGTGGCGCACCATGCCCGGATCGAAGGGCACGCCGTACGCCTCGAAGGCCCGCCGGGCGCCCCTCAGCCGGCTCTGCGCCGTCGTGAGTTCGGCGTGGCCCGGCAGGATCAGGATCTTGCGGTGACCGGCCGACAGCAGATGGCTGGCCATCGCGTAGGCGCCGGACTCGTTGTCGTAGTCGACCGTCGTCGCCGGTACGTCGCCCTGCAGGGGCGGTCTGCCGACCAGGACCAGGTGGGAGCCTGCCGCGTCGAGGGAGCGGGCGAAGCGGGCCATGCGCAGCTGGTACTCGTCGTAGTCGTACGCCCCGCCGAGCAGGATCACCGCCGCGACGCCCTGCTGGCGCATGAGGTTCACCAGCGTGAGTTCCCGCTCGGGGTCGTCGCCGGTGGTGCCGACCAGCGACAGCCAGCCGCGCAGCGTGGCGGCGCTCTCGACCCCCTTCGCCACGTGGGCGAAGGCGGCACCCGTGATGTTGTTGATGAGGATGGCCACCGTCGGCGTGCCGCCGCCGGCCAGGGAGCGGGCGTGGGCGTTGGTGACGTAGTCCAGGTCCTGGACGACCTTCATCACCCGGCGGCGCAGCTCGTCCGAGACCGGGTAGTTGCCGGACAGGACACGTGACACGCTCGCCACGGAGACGCCGGCGCGTTCCGCCACGTCGCGGATGGTCGCCCGTCCCGCGTCACTGGGCGTCTTGCGCTGACTCACCCTCGCGGCTCCTTCATCGTTGTGGCCCGATCGCCGTGGAGGCCGGGTTCCCGCCCCCCAACGGTGCCGAAACCGTATCCCATGGTTACTCCGGCCAGACCGGCCCGCGACCAACGAACGATGCGGGCCGTGCAACAGCACGTCTCGCAACGCGTCGGCCGCGAGAGAGCCGTAGGGGCGCGCCGGTGTCGAGAGCCCGAGCGCGCGCAGGCCCGACGAAGGAGGGCTGAGCACGGTCGGGCTCTCGACACCGGCTGTGGCGCCCCGGAGGCGAACGAGCCAAAAAAGGTGCGCGCGGGTTGCCTCATGGCCAAACGGCCCACCAAAGCAGGTTGCCCCACAGCCAAACGCCCCACCAAACGCCCCCTCACGCAACCCGATCCAAATCCGAATGCCGCACCTCATGCACCAACGGCACCCCCGCGACCACCCGCTCCAGCTCCTCGACCACAATCTCCCCGAGCCGCTCCAGCTCGTTCCCCAGTGACCCCGCGATGTGCGGCGTGAGAAAGACGTTGGGCAGCCGGTACAACGGAGAGGCGGCCGGCAGCGGCTCGGGTTCGGTGACGTCCAGGATCGCGCTCAGCCGGCCGGAGACCAGCTCGTCGGTGAGGGCGTCGGGGTCGACCAGCGCGCCCCGCGAGGTGTTGATCAGCACGCCGCCGTCCCTGATGAGCGCGAGCCGGCCCCGGTCGAGCATGCGCTGCGTCTCTGGGATGTCCGGGGCGTGCAGGCTCACGATGTCGCTGAGGCTCAGCAGGTCCTCCAGGGACACCAGCCCGGCGCCCAGCGTCAGGGCTTCGACGGTGTCCACGTAGGGGTCGTGGAGCAGGACCTCGAAGTCGTACGGCCGCAGCAGTTCGAGGAGCCGGCGGCCCACGCGCGAGGCCCCGATGACGCCGATCCGGCGGCCGACGTTGCCGATGGCCGTGGTCTCGGCGGAGGACGGGTAGGTGTGCGTGGCGCGGTAGCGCTCGCGGTAGGTGAAGGTGTCCTTCCCGGCCAGCAGGATCATGGCGAGCGTGTACTCCGCGACCGGCAGCGCGTTGCCGGTGACCGCGCTGGAGACGGTGACTCCCTGCTTCCACAGAGCCTCGCCGACCAGTGAGCGGACGGAGCCCGCCGCGTGCAGCACCGTGCGCAGTCCGGGTGCCGCGGCCAGGGTGTGCGCGTCGAGGTGGGGGCAGCCCCAGCCGGTGATCAGCACCTCGGCGTGGGCCAGTGCTGGGGCGGCGGCCGGGTCGGCGAAGTCCTGTACGACGAATGAGGGGTCGAGCTCGGCCGTCCGCCGCAGGCGCGCCATGAGGGGCTCGGGGAAGAGCAGGGGGAGGTGCACCGGATCCATGGCGAACACGGCCCTGGGCAGGGGGGCGCTGTGCATGACTCTCCTGGGAGGCGTGGGGAAACATTTTCTGAAAGCGCCTTCTACCGTAGGTCCCGGCCGGAGCGAGGGTCAATCACTGTGCGGTCGACCGTGGCCGCGTGCCTGCCCGTCGACGCACCGGACCCTCCACTCGCCGGACCTACTCCATGCCCTCCCTCCCCCGCTGCCCGACACTCGGGCTCCGCGACGCCCAGCTTGGACAAGAGGCCAGGTCAACGCACCTTTGGCAGCCGCCACAGACCGGGCCGTCAGGCCCACCGGACGTGTCGTGCGTGTTGCGCGAAGTTTTCGAAAGTCGACCAAGACCCTTGACGCACATTCCATACCGGAACAAGCTCTGCCCACTCGCCTGTAGCAAACGGTTCCTACCTGTTTACCGCACCCGGGACCCCGCTGACTTGCCGACTTAAGGACCTTCCTTATGAATGACACCCAGGGCACCGGCCTGACCCGCCGCACTCTCATCCAGGCCGCGGGCGCCACCGCCGCCGCGTACTCCCTGATCGGCGCGGCGGCCGGCACCGCGAGCGCGGAGGACAGGCCGGAGGCCGCCGACCGGCTGGTGGTGTACCCCCTCCCGACCGGAGTGCCGCTCAACTCCAGCTTCAAGGTCAAGGCCCGCAAGCCCGGCGGCGAGTGGCAGGACGTCCCCGTTCTCCGCGCCACCACCAAGACCATCAACGAGAAGACGGGGTCCGGCATCGTCCGGAGCTCCTCGGTCGCCAGCCTCGACTTCACCGGCACCGTCGAGGTCCAGGTCACCTCCTCCAAGGGCACCATCGGCTCGGCGCGCATCCGCCCGCTGTCGTACGACATCGCGCACGACGTCGACGGCGACACCATCCGCTTCAGCCTCACCGAGCCGCGCAACCTCTCCATCGAGATCGACGGCGACCTCTACGACAACCTTCAGCTGCACGCCAACCCGATCGAGAAGACCCGGCCCGAGGAGAGCGACCCCGACGTCATCTACTTCGGCCCCGGCATCCACACCGCCCCGGGCGGCGTGGTGAAGGTGCCCAGCGGCAAGACGGTGTACCTGGCCGGCGGTGCGGTCCTCAAGGCCCGGGTGGAATTCACCAACGTCGAGAACGCCCGGCTGCTCGGCCGCGGCATCATCCATGACTCCGACGCCGCGACCCGGGTGTCGTTCTCCAGGAACATCGAGATCGACGGCATCCTCGTCCTCAACCCGCGCACCGGCTACACCTGCACCATCGGCCAGTCGAAGCAGGTCACCGTCCGCAACGTGCACTCCTACAGCAGTGGCCAGTGGGGCGACGGCATCGACGTGTTCTGCAGTGAGGACGTGTTGATCGAGGGCGTCTTCATGCGCAACAGCGACGACTGCATCGCCATCTACGCCCACCGCTGGGACTGGTACGGCGACACCCGCAACGTCACCGTCCGCAACTCCACCCTGTGGGCCGACGTCGCGCACCCGGTGAACATGGGCACCCACGGCAACCCGGAGAAGCCCGAGACCATCGAGAACATCGTCTTCAGCAACATCGACGTCCTCCAGCACCGCGAGCCGCAGGTCCTCTACCAGGGCTGCTTCGCCCTGAACCCCGGCGACAGCAACCTCATCCGCAACGTGCGCATCCAGGACGTCCGGGTCGAGGACTTCACCTGGGGCCAGCTGATCAACATGCGGGTCATGGCCAACCGCTACAACGCCTCGCCCGGCCGGGGCATCGAGGACGTGTACGTGCGGAACCTGACGTACGACGGCACGCACGCCAACATGGCGATTGTGGTCGGTTACGACGACGACCGCCCCATCAAGAACCTCACCTTCCAGAACCTGGCGATCAACGGCCTGGTCATCTCCGACAACATGAAGGAGAAGCCCCGCTGGTTCCTGACCCAGGACCAGGTGCCGATGTTCGTCAACGAGCACGTGAAGGACCTCCGCTTCCTGGACGCCGCCACGGCCGCGTCGACCACCGCCCCCGAGATCACCAGCGCGGGCGCGGCCACGGCCACCGCGCGCCAGGTCTTCAACCACCTCGTCACCGCGACCGCGCTGCCGACGTCGTTCGACGCCGACGGGCTGCCCCCGGGCCTCAAGGTCGACAAGAGCACGGGCCAGATCTCCGGAACCCCGCGGGTCCCCGGCACCTACACGGTCACCGTCTCGGCCACGAACACCGTGGGTACGGCGACCAAGTCCCTCAAGATCACCGTGCAGCACCCGTAAGCCAGGAGTAGCCCGTGCATTCCCTCAACAGACGGACGTTCCTCGGCGCGGCCGGTCTCGCGACCGCGGCCGGAGCCGGACTGCTGTCCGCCTTCGCCACGCCCGCGTGGGCCCAGGCCACCGACAAGGCGTTCGCCTTCGCCCACCCCGGCCTCCTCCACTCCCGCGAGGACCTGGACCGGATGAAGTCCGCCGTGGCGGACGCCCGCGAGCCGATCGCCTCCGGCTTCGCCGCGCTGGCCGCAGACTTCCGCTCCCAGCACACCTACGGCATCCGCAACACCGGACAGATCGACACCTGGGGCCGTGGCCCCACCGACTGGACCCGCCAGGCCGCCGACGACGCGGCCGCCGCGTACCACAACGCCCTCATGTGGGCGGTCACCGGCGACGTACGCCACGCCGACAAGGCCCGCGACATCCTGGACGTCTGGGCCGCCTCCCTCACCGGCATCACCGGCGCCGACGGGCAACTCGGGGCCGGAATCCAGGGCTTCAAGCTCGTCAACGCCGCCGAGATCCTCCGGCACAGCGGCTACGACGGCTGGTCCGAGGAGTCGATACGGCGCTGCGAGCGCTCCTTCACCGACGTCTGGTACCCGTCCCTGTCCGGCTACTGCCTCTACGCCAACGGCAACTGGGACCTCGGCGCACTGCGCACGATCCTCGCCATCGCCGTGTTCTGCGACAACCGGGTGATGTTCGAGGACGCGCTGCGCTTCGCGGTGGCCGGCGCCGGCAACGGCTCGGTCCTGCACCGCGTCGTCACCGCCGCCGGGCAGGGCCAGGAGTCCGGCCGCGACCAGGCCCACGAGCAGCTCGCCCTCGGCCTCCTCTCGGACGCGGCGGAGGTCGCCTGGCAGCAGGGCGTCGACCTGTACGGCTTCGCGGACGACCGCATCCTCGCCAACTTCGAGTACTTCGCCCGCTACAACCTCGGCGACGACTCCGTACCGTTCACGCCCGATCTCGACCGCACGGGCAAGTACATCAAGACGTCCGTCAACGACCGGCAGCGCGGACGGTTCCGGCCGTTGTGGGAGATGGCGTACGCGCACTACGCGGGCCGCCTCGGCAAGCCCGCCCCCTACACCGAGAAGGCCGTGTTCCGGGGCACGGACGGAGCACGCGTGGTGGAGGGCTACCAGGAGGACCACCCCGGCTACGGCACACTCACCTACGCGGGGACGGCGACCGCCTCACCCGCCGCGCCGACGGCTCCCGCCGGGATCACCTCGGTCGGCGACAAGCACGCGGTCACCGTGTCCTGGCTGCCCTCCGCGTGGGCGACCGGCTACACGGTCCGGCGCGCCACCGGCCCCGAGGGGCCGTACGAGAAGCTGGCGTCCGGGATCGAGGCGGTGCGGTTCACCGACCACGACGTCCGCCCCGGCCGCACGTACTACTACACGGTCACCGCCACCAACTCCCGTGGCACCAGCGCGGCTTCCCCCTGGACCGCGGCCACCGCCGGTCTCCCCGGGCCCTGGTCGACCCGGGACCTGGGGAAGGTGAAGATCCCCGGCTCCGCCGCCTTCGACGGCGAACGCTTCGTGCTGGAGGCGAGCGGTACCGCGGACACCTACCGGCTGGCGCACCTGCCGCTGTACGGAAACGGCACGGTCACCGCGCGGATCGTGTTCCCGCTCAGCTCCCAGTACTCAAAGATCGGGGTCACCGTCCGCGACTCCCTCGACCCGGACGCCGCGCACGCCTCGATGCTGATCCAGGGGCTGCCGCTGCACACGTGGAGCGGCGTGTGGAGCGTCCGCCCCTCGGACGGGGCACCCGTCTCCGGCACCGGCAGCACGCCCGTGCCGCCCTCCCAGCAGCAGGCGATCACCAGCTCGGCCGCGTTCCCGATCTCCGACCTGGGCGCGCTGCCGGAGTCGGCGACCCCGCTTCTGGCGCCCTACGTCGAGGGCGCGGGCGACGGCTACCGGCTGCGGGCGCCGTACTGGGTGCGCGTGGAGCGCAAGGGCCGGCGCTGCACCGGCTCCATCTCCCCGGACGGCATCCACTGGACCGAAGTCGGCTCCACCGAGGTCGAGCTGGGGCGCGCCACCCACGCGGGCCTGGTCCTCACCTCCTGCCTGGGCGTCGACGAGGAGTACGCCGAGACCGGCACCGGCGCCTTCGACAACGTCTGCGTGACCTCGTCGGCCACCGGCGAGGTCTGGAGCACGCCGCGCCCCGCGCACACGGCCACCGACCTGCGGGCGGCCACCGGCGCCGACGCCGTCGAGCTCAGCTGGACCGACCCGGACCTCTCGGCGACGTACACGGTGCTGCGGGCCACGGACGCGGCGGGCCCGTACACGGCGCTCGCGAACGGCATCGCCCCGGTCGGCTTCGGCACCCGCATCCGGTACACGGACGCCACCGGCACACCCGGCACGACGTACCACTACTCCGTCGTCAAGACCAACTGCGACGGCCGCGGCCCGCGTTCGGCGCCGGCCCACGCCGAGATGCCGACCCCGTCGAAGCCGGAGTTCACCTCCCGGGACACCGCGTTCGCGAACCGGGGCGTCGAGTTCGGCCATCTGCTGCTGGCCTCGCACGACCCCGTACGGTTCACCGCGCGCGGACTGCCCGACGGCCTGCGCCTCGACCCGCGCACCGGTCTGGTCTCCGGAACGCCCACCGGGAAGGGAGAGTTCACCGTCACGACCACCGCGGCCAACGCGGCGGGCACGGCGACCTCCACCCTCACCCTCACCGTCGACACCCCGCCGCCCGCCCCCTGGACGTACGGCGACCTCGGCGACGTGGTCGTCGACGAGCGCGAACTCGGCACCTACGGCGTGGCCTACGTCGCCACCCCCGGCAGCACCGCATACCAGGACGGGACCTTCGTCGTGCGCGGCGCCGGGACCGACCTGACCATCAACAACCAGGGAATGACGGGCCAGTTCGTACGGCGCCCCGTCACCGGCGACTGCGAGGTCACCGCCCGGCTGGTCTCCCGTACCGGAACCACCGGCGACCGGGTGGGCCTGCTGATGGCCAAGTCCCTGTCGCCGTTCGACCAGGCCGCCGGAACGATCGTCACCGGCGGGACCACCGCACAGCTCATGCTGCGCACCACCGTGGCCGGACGGTCGACCTTCACCGGCAACGGACCGGCCACCCTGCCCGGTCTGCTGCGGCTGAGGCGCACCGGCACCACCTTCACCGCGGCCCTGTCCACCGATGACGGCGCCACCTGGACCACCCTCGCCTCCGGCGAGGTCCCCGGATTCGGTGACGCCCCCTACTACGTGGGCCTCGTGGTCTGCTCCCGCAGCCCGCTGACCCGCTGCACCACCGAGTTCGACGAGGTGAGCATCACGCCCCTCTAGGGGGTGTTTCGACAGTCCCGCACAGCACCCACGGCGCCCGGCACGCACTCTCGCCGCACCAGCCGAAAGCCCAAGTACGTCCAGTACGAGGGCTTTCGTCCGGCGCGCCGAGAGCACGCACCGGACACCGCGGGCACCGCACAGGACTGTCGAAACACCCCCTAGATCCCCCCACGGATTGGAGATGCACAGCGATGAGCCGCACTTCCCCCCACCAGCACCTCCACACGCCCGAACGCACGCCCGAGTCGAGCCGCCGCGGTCTGCTCAGGACCGCCGGCGGACTCACCGCCGCGCTCGCCATCGGCGCCACAGCCGGCGCCACGGCGAGCGCGGCGCCGGCCGCCTTCACCCACCCCGGCATGCTGCACAACGCCGGTGACATCAACCGGGCCAGGGTCAGGGTCGCCGCGGGCGACGACCCGTGGCGTGCCGGCTGGCAACGCCTGACCGACAACTCCCACTCGCGGTCCACCTGGACCCCGAACCCGCAGGAAACCATCGTCCGGGGAGGTGACGGCCAGAACTACGGCATCCTCTACAACGACATCGCCGCCGCCTACCAGAACGCGTTGCGCTGGCACGTGGGCGGCACCCGCGACAACGCCGACTGCGCCGTGCGGATCCTCAACGCCTGGTCGGCGAGGCTCACCACCGTCACCGGAAACGCCGACCGGTTCCTCGCCGCGGGGATCTACGGCTGGCAGTTCGCCAACGCGGCCGAACTCATGCGCGGATACGCGGGCTTCGACCTCGGCCGGTTCCAGAACATGATGCGCAACGTCTTCTACGCGCTCAACAACCAGTTCCTCACCCAGCACAACGGCGCCTGCATCACCAACTACTGGGCGAACTGGGACCTGTGCAACATCGCGTCCGTCCTGGCCATCGGCATTCTGTGCGACGACGGCGCCAAGTACGACCAGGCCGTCAACTACTTCAAGAACGGCGCGGGCAACGGCGCCATCCGCAACGCCGTGCCGTTCCTGCACCCGAACGTCGAGGGTCACGACCTCGGCCAGTGGCAGGAGTCCGGCCGCGACCAGGGCCACACCGTCATGGGCATGGGCCAGATGGGCGCGATCTGCGAGATGGCCTGGAACCAGGGCGACGACCTGTACGGCTGGGACGGCAACCGGTTCATGAAGGCCGCTCAGTACGTCGCCAAGTACAACCTCAATGAGACCGTGCCGTTCACGCGGTACACCTGGGGCACCGGCGTCAACTGCGACTACAGGGAACACACGGCGATCTCCGACATCGCGCGCAGCCAGCCCCGCCCGGTGTGGGCCATGCTCGACTCCCACTACCGGCGGCGTCGCAACCATTCCGTCCCGTACCTGCAGCGCATCGCCCGGGCGAACTACGCGGAGGGAGGTGGCGGCGACTACGGCCCCAACAGCGGCGGCTACGACCAGCTGGGCTTCGGCACACTGATGTACGCCAAATAGCCGCCACACCCGCTCGTGCACCGGAATATCGGGCCACAATGAGTTGCTCTGATCTTCGCGGTGCACGAGCGCGGTGAGGAGGCTGGTGGACGGATGACAGCAGTCCGGGCAGACCCCGTGGTGAGCACGCCGTACGGTGCTGTACGGGGCCGGTACGACCACGGCGTCGCCGTGTTCCGGGGCGTCCCCTACGCGGCGCCCCCCTTCGGCCCCCGCCGGTTCCGGCCGCCCGTGCCGCCCGAGCCCTGGGACGGGGTGCGGGACGCGGGCGCGTTCGGGCCGACACCGCCGAAGCCGCCGTACTCGGAGGCGTTCGCCCGGCTCCTCTCCGACCCCGTGGTCCCCGGCGACGACTGCCTGAACCTGAATGTGTGGACGCCGGAGCCGGGCCGCGGGGCCCGGCTCCCGGTGCTGGTGTGGATCCACGGCGGGGCGCTGACCCGCGGTTCCTCGGCCGTGCCGGTCTACGACGGCCGGGCCTTCGCCCGCGACGGCGTCGTCCTCGTCTCGATCAACTACCGGCTGGGCGTCGAGGGCTACGGCCTCTTCCCGGACGCCCCGCCCAACCCCGGCCTGCGCGACCAGCTGGCCGCGCTGGAGTGGGTGCGGGACGCGATCGCCGGGTTCGGCGGCGACCCGGACCGGGTGACCGTCTTCGGCGAGTCCGCCGGCGCCATCAGTATCGGCGCGCTGCTGGCCAGTCCACGGGCCCAGGGCCTGTTCCGGCGGGCGGTCCTGCAGAGCGGGCTGCCCGAGGCGTCCGACCGCGACAAGGTACGGCGTATGGTGCGCCGGATGGCCGCCCGGCTGAAGGTCCCGGCGACCGCCGAGGCCTTCGCCGCCGTCGACCGCACGGCCCTCGCCGAGGCTCAGGCCGAGACGGGAAGGCTCAGCAGCCCCGTGCTCGGCGGGCCCGCCTTCGGCATCGTCACCGACGGCGACCTCGTACCGCGCGACCCGCTGGAGGCCCTGGTCGAGGGTGGCGCCGCCCATGACGTCGACCTGATCATGGGCTGGACCAGTGAGGAGTACCGGCTCTGGCTCGTCCCGGGCGGCCTCCTCGAACGCGTCGACCGCCTCGGCGCGGTCGCCCTCGCCGGGGCCCGCGCCCGCTGCCACTGCGGGCCCGCCGTCCCCCGCGGCTACCGCGAACTCCACCCGGACGCCGGCACCGCCGAGATCGTCGGCCAGATGGTCACCGACCACCTCCTGCGTCTCCCGCTCCACCGCCTGGCCAACTCCCGTATCTCCCGTAGCGGACAAGCCCGTTCGTACGTCTACGAGTTCGCCTGGCCGTCCCACGTGCCCGGCCTCGGCGCCTGTCACGCCCTGGAGCTCGGCTTCGTCTTCGACACCGCCGACGTACCCGAGTCGGCGAAACTCGCGGGCGAGGGCGCCCCGCAGGAGCTCGCCGACGCGATGCACGCGGCGTGGGTGCGGTTCGCGGTCGACGGCGACCCGGGCTGGCCGGCCTGGGACGCCACGCACCCGGTCCGGATCTTCGGCTCGGGGGAGCCGCACACTGTCCTCGGACCGCGCGACCGCGAGTTCGCGCTCTGGGAGGCGGACGTGGGGCAGCCGCCCTCCGACGTGAAGGCCGTCTCCGGGGGCTCCGCACGCACAGAGTTCGCACGGGGTAAGGTCCCGTTGTCAGTCGTACGGCGTTTCCGCCGCGTCGGTGGCCTTCGGCGGCCCTGACTGTTGCCCCGGCTCTCGGACCGGGGCTCGGGCCGCCTCCTCCGCCGCGAACCTCGGCCGCTCGGCCACTCCGAACCGGGCTGTCGCCGAGGTCCGGGTCCGGGTCCGGGTCCGCCGGCCGCCGCGTACACCAGTCGGCGCCCACCCGGATGTCGCCCCGGGCGTCGATGCCACGAAAGCCCTTGAGATGACGAGGACTTGAGCCCGCGTCGGCGCCCCGGTGTCCGGGGCATCAGGGAGTCCATCACCGGCCGCCGGTGAAGTGCCCCTTGATGCCCCTTGAGCCCGTGCTTCGCAGGAGCTACGCGGAACTCAGGGCCTTCTCGATCGCCGAGATCGCGCCCGGCCCCACCCGGCAGCACCCCCCGATCAGCCGGGCCCCGGCCCGCTCCCAGCCGGTGACCTGCTCGGTGGTGAACGTGGAACTGCCGGTCCACGCCCGGGCTTCGGCGTCCCACGCCTCCCCGCTGTTCGGGTACACCACGACCGGCTTGCCCGCCACGCGGACCGCGGTCGCAATGGCGCCGTCGACGTCCTCGGGGGCGCAGCAGTTCACGCCGACCGCGATGATCTCGTCGGCGTCGGCGGCCAGGGCGAAGGCATCCTCCAGGGGCTGGCCCGCGCGGGTGCGGTCGCCGGAGACCGTGTACGACAGCCAGGCCGGGACCCCGAGGCCGCGGACCGCGCGGAGCAGGGCCTCGGCCTCGTCCGCGTCGGGGACGGTCTCCAGGGCGAGGACGTCCGGCTCGGCCGCGGCGAGGACCTCCAGGCGGGGCCGGTGGAAGCGCTCCAGCTCGGCGACGCGTCGCCCGTACCGCCCCCGGTACTCGGAGCCGTCCGCGAGCATCGCCCCGTACGGCCCGACGGACGCGGCCACCCACAGAGGCTTCTGGGTCCGGGCGCGGCGCGCGGCCTCCCGGGCCAGCTCCACGCTCAGGCCGAGCAGCTCGGCGGCCCGCTCACGGCTGATCCCGCGCTTGGCGAACCCGTCGAAGGTGGCCTGGTAGCTGGAGGTGATCGCCACGTTCGCGCCCGCCTCGAAGTAGGCGAGGTGGGCCGCCGTGATCGCCTCGGGCCGCTCGGCGAGCAGCCGCGCCGACCACAGCTCGTCGCTCAGGTCGTGCCCGGCCGATTCGAGCTGGTTGGACATACCGCCGTCGAGGACGAGCGCCCCGGCGGCGAGGGCCTCGGCGAGCCCGGGAGAGGTGTCGCTGGTCATGTCACGACGCTAATCGAAGCGGCGGCCGAACCCTGCACATGTCCACCACATGAACAGATCGCCCACCATGTGGGACGCCGCGTCAGTCGTGCTGTCCGTCGAGGCGGTGCTGCCGGCGCTGCTGTTCGGGAAGCCGACACGCTGCTCATCGGCCTCAACCACACGGCGGGCCCGGACACCACCTTCCGCGTCCTCGTCCTCATCACCACGTTCACCGGCTGCGTCCCCTACCTGCTCTCGGCCGCCGCCCAGCTGTACTGGCCGGCCCGCGGCACCCGCGAGCAGGTCCGCCCCCTCGGCCTGGTCCGCGACCTGACGGTCTCCGCCCTGTCCTTCGCCTTCTCCTTCTGGCTGATCGCGGGCGCCGGTTACGCAGCCGTCTGCCAGGGCGTGCCGTTCTTGTTCGCGGGTAGCCCCGTGTACGTGTGGCTGCGTGGACGCCGGGAGACCACGGAGGAGGCGTCAGAGGCCGCCGCGCAGCCCTCGTGCGGATTCCCGTACGGACCAGGAGGAAGCGCAGGCGCTCACCGCCGTGCCCGGCGCCGGCCTCGCCCCCGGCCTCGCCTCGCCAGCGGGAACAGGAGTCCGGGCAGGAGGGCCAGCAGCAGGGCGTACGGCCACCAGCCGAGCCCGTCGCTGCCCGAGGCGCTCGTGTTCTGCGTGCCGGTCTCGTCGGCAGCGGAGCCATTGGCGCCCGGAGTGCCCGGCTCCGTGGCCGCCTTGGCCTTCGGGGACGGGCTCGCCTTGGCGGCGGCCTTCTTCAGTACGACGTCGTTGCCGTCGCCCCCGCGATAGCTGATCCGGTACGTCTTGCCGGCGAGCTTCACCTTGGCGCCCTCGCGCAGACCGCTGAACGTGCCGCTGGTCCTGGCCCGGCCCGTGTGATCGAGGAGGGTGATCGCACGGGCCGGGCTGCCTGCTACGGCCGAGAGGTCGACGTCCCCGGCGAGACGGACCGCCCCGGCCACCTTCAACGGCTTGCCGCGCAGCACCAGTTTGCCCTTGGCGCTCTGCCGGTAGTCGCCGGTCACGGTGAGCGGGCCGGAGACCTTGCCCTCGTTCGTCACCGAGCCCTTCACCGTGCCCTTGCCGGACAGGGTGGTCGTCACCCGCAGTCCCGCCGTACCCACGTCCAGGCGGGCGCCCTTCGACGTGAGCCGGATCGCCCTGCTCCGCGAGAGAGTCGCCCCGTCGGCCAGGGCCAGCGTGCCTCGCGTGACCGTCGTCCTGCCGGTGTACGTCACCGCGCTGCCCGTCAGCGTCGTCTTCGCGGCGCCCGACTGGGTGAGGGAGCCGCTTCCGCTGATTCGGGACAGCGCGACGGGAGTTGCCGTATTCCGGACGACCAGCGACCCGTCGTTGACGACCTTGTAGAGGTCGCCCTTGGTGTAGAGCCCGCCGTCGCCGCCCGACCTGCCGCTGCCGAGCCGCAGGACGGCGCCCTTCTCGATGGTCGTCGAGCCGTTGTAGTACTGGATGGCGGCGAAGGTGACGTCGTTGCCCTTCCTCCCCTTGATGACGATGTCCCCGGCGCCGGGCGAGGACAGCGTGTCGTGGAAGACGCCGCCGCCGATGGGGGCGCCCAGGGTGACCGGGCCGTTGTAGTCGAACGTGAGCTTCGAACGCTCGCGGGCCGCCAGCAGGTTGATGTAGACGGTCTCGGCGGTGCCCGGCATGAAGATCTTGTTGGTGGTGCCGTCGCCCCACTGGACGTTGGCGCCCTTGATGTTGGTGCCGCGCTTGTTGATGTTCTTGTGCGCGGGCGTCCAGTTCAGCGCGGGGTCGCTGAGTGAGGGGTTGGTGTCGCCGCCCTGGTTCGACCAGCTGTACTGGCCGGTGAGCACGACCTTGCTGCCGGGCCGGGACTGGACGTTGATGTCGCTGCCGTACTCGCGCTGGTAGAAGTCCATCCTCACGGTGACCGTCTGGCCGAGCGGCGTGTCCACGGTCCACGTGCCCTGGTTGAGGACCTTGCGGACGTTCGGCAGCGAGGTCGCGAACTCCGGCCGCCCTCCGTTCACCTGCGTACCGTTGTCGATCACCCCGGAGAAGGGGTGCGTGCCCGACAGGTCCCAGGTGCCCCAGAGGAACCTCGGCTGGGTGACGAGCCCGGAGCCGCTGATGGTGCCCAGGTTGTAGGCGCTCTTCAGGGACAGCCGCAGGGTGCCGTCGACGCGGATGTTGTCCTGGTTGAGCCGGAACGCCGGGGTGTTGTACGGGAAGTGGCCGATCAGCCCGGCCGTACCGCCGTCGCCGTACTGGAGGGTGGCTCCCTTCTCCACGGTGATGGCCGGCGGGTCCGGGTTGCTGACGGTGACGTACGGGTGGTTGCCGCCGGGGATGCTCACCTTCTGCCGCTGCCGGGACTTGGGCAGGGTGAAGTCGCTGTCCTTCGTCAGGATCAGCGTTCCGCTGCCGCGCACCGTGAGTGTGCCCTCGCCGCGGAACACGCCGTCGTACGTCGTCGTCCCGGACGGCACGGTGACGACCGTGTCCCCGGTGAGTGTGATGTCCCGGTCCGCGAGTACGTCGGCGGTGACGTCCCGGGCCCCTGCGGGCGCGGCCGTCGCGACCGGCGCCGTACCGATGAGGACGAGGGCCACCAGGGCGCCGACACCCGCTGCTGTCTTCTCCGTGTTGCTGCGCACGTCAGGGGAGACGTGCCGGACTCCTGAGTAATAACAGAAATCTGCGGGCGGGTTTGTTCGTCCGATCCCGCCTGATCCCGCTTGATCCCATCCGATCCCGTCCGAATCCCGCCCGACCCGTTGACCTCGCCGTAACACGCCCTTACCTTTTCGGCGTTCGGAATGACTGATCTTGTGCGAAATGTCGAACGTTTCTGTTTTCTTTTGTGTTTCCTGTGTCCCCCCACCACACGAGAGGCAGTCCGCATGAGCCGCGAAACGAGCCGCGAGGACGACCCGTCCGAACTCACCCCCAGACGACTGCTGCTGAAGGGCGCCCTGGCCGCAGGAGCCCTGTCGGCCGTGCCGGCCGTGGCGCACGCCGCGAGTTCGGCGGCGGGCCCGGGCGCTGCCGCCCCCTATGTCAACCCCCTGGTCCTCAACCGCGCCGACCCCCACATCCACCGCCACACCGACCGCCGTTACTACTTCACGGCCACGTCACCCGAGTACGACCGGATCATCCTGCGTCGCTCCCGCACCCTGCGCGGACTCGCGAGCGCCGAAGAGTCCGTCATCTGGCGCAAGCACGCCACCGGAGTCATGGGCGCGCACATCTGGGCGCCGGAGATCCACCACATCGACGGCAAGTGGTACATCTACTTCGCCTCCGCGCCCGCCGAGGACATCTGGGCGATCCGCATGTGGGTCCTGGAGAACGCCCACCCCGACCCCTTCAAGGGCACGTGGGTCGAGCGGGGGCAGCTGAAGACCGCCTGGGAGACCTTCTCCCTCGACGCCACCACCTTCACCCACTGCGGCACCCGCTACCTCGCCTGGGCGCAGCACGAGCCCGGCATGGACAACAACACGGCGGTGTGGCTGTCGAAGATGGCCGACCCGCTCACTCTGACGGGACCTCAGGTCCGGCTCACCACACCGGAGTACGACTGGGAGACCATCGGCTTCAAGGTCAACGAAGGACCGGCGGTCATCAAGCGCAACGGCCGGCTCTTCATGTCGTACTCGGCCAGCGCGACCGACCACAACTACTGCCTCGGCCTGCTCACCGTGGACGCCGACGCCGACCTGATGAACCCCGCGAACTGGTCCAAGTCGCCCACGCCCGTCTTCACCAGCAACGACACGACCAGGCAGTACGGCCCCGGCCACAACAGCTTCACCGTCGCCGAGGACGGCCGCACCGACGTCCTCGTCTACCACGCCCGCCAGTACAAGGAGATCACCGGCGACCCGCTGAACGACCCCAACCGCCACACCCGCGTCCAGCGCCTCGGCTGGAAGCCCGACGGCACCCCCGACTTCGGCATCCCCGTGGCCGACACGCTCAAGGAGAGAGACTGAGATGAGACGTGCGTACGCCACCCTCCTCGCCCTCTGTCTGGCCCTGGCCGCGGCCCTCGTGACCGCGGGACCGGCGCAGGCGGCGCCCCAGACCGTCGTCACCGGTACACAGTTCACCGACACGAGCGGCAACCCCGTGCACGCGCACGGCGGCGGGGTCATCAAGGTCGGCAGCCACTACTACTGGTTCGGCGAGAACCGCAACGCCGACAACACCTTCCGCTACGTCTCCGCCTACCGCTCCACCGACCTGAAGAACTGGGAGTTCCGGCGCCACGTCCTGACCCAGTCCACCCACTCCGAACTCGCCGTCGCCAACATCGAGCGGCCCAAGGTCATGTACAACGCGGCCACCGGCAAGTTCGTGATGTGGATGCACAAGGAGAACGGCGTCAACTACAGCGAGGCCCGCGCCGCCGTCGCCGTCTCCGACACCGTCGACGGCGACTACACCTGGCAGGGCAGCTTCCGCCCGCTCGGCCAGCACATGTCCCGCGACATCACGGTCTTCGTCGACACCGACGGCACCGGCTACATGGTCTCCGCGGCCCGCGAGAACTACGACCTGCACATCTACCGGCTGACCAACGACTACACCGGCATCGCCGCCCTGGTCGCCGACCCCTGGCACGGCGGCCACCGCGAGGCCCCGGCGCTGTTCAAGCGCAACGGGGTCTACTTCATGCTCACTTCGGGAGCGACCGGCTGGAACCCCAACCAGCAGCAGTACGCCACCGCCACCAGCCTCTCCGGTCCCTGGACCGCCATGAGGAACATCGGCGACTCGACGACGTACGGCTCGCAGACGGCGTACGTCCTTCCCGTGCAGGGGAGTTCGGGCACCTCGTACCTCTACATGGGCGACCGCTGGGGCAACTCCTTCGGCGGGCTGGTGAACGACTCCCGCTATGTGTGGCTGCCGCTGACCTTCCCGTCCTCGACCACGATGTCCATGTCCTGGTCCCCGGAGGTCACCATCGACACGGCCACCGGATCGGTCGGCGGCACGAGTGCCACGTACAACACGCTGACCGCCCGGCACTCCTCCCGGTGCGCCGACGTGACCAGCCGGTCGCTGTGGCAGGGCGCCCAGATCAAGCAGTACGACTGCAACGGCGGCAGCAACCAGAGGTACTGGTTCAAGTCCGTCGGCAGTGGCTACTTCCAGCTGATGGCCCGGAACAGCGCGCTGTGCGTGCGGGAGAACGCCACCGACGTCACGCAGGAGAACTGCGACGCCTCGGCGACGAGCCAGCAGTGGTCGGTCACCACCGCCGGCTCCTTCGTCACCATCAGGTCCCGCGCGAGCGGTGAGTGCCTGGACGTGAATGGCGCGTCCACCGCCAACTCCGCCGCGATCATCACGTACACGTGCAACGGAGGAACGAACCAGCAGTGGACGCGTGGGACGTGATGCTCCGTCAGCTCACGTCAGCAGGTCGATCGCGTCGATCGCGGTGCCCGCACTGAGGAAGCCGGAGATCCCCGACCCGCTCACCACGTCGATCCTGAGCACGTTGTACTGACTTGTGTCCGTCCTCCAGGCGGACGCCGGGACGTTGTAGGTAGTGCGTTTTCCCGGGGGCTGCATTCGATGTGCGGCTACCGCCGCGCGGCCCCCCAGCAGAAAAGCAGGTCGGCCAGTGTGACCGGCGCGGACATCGCGAGGCAAGCCTGGGTGAACCTGTGGTTGTCGCCCCGGGTGGACGATGGCGTCCCGCCGGGTGGTGCAGCCGATCAACGGGCCGGAACTGGCAGGTCACGCCGGGCGCTTCGACCGGCTGGGGCCCTCCCGGCAGCTGACCGGGCGCTTTCGCGTGACGCGCAGACGGGGAGATCGTCGCGAGCCGGGTACCGGAGGGCGGAGCGCATGATCGCTTGCACCACCTCGCGGGACGCGACCGGGTGGACCCGTGTGGCCCTGTACCCCCGTGGCAAACCGGCAGCAATGAGCGGCCCTGATCCCTCACCGTGAGGGATCAGGGCCGTCTGGCGTCGCAGCGTGGATCAGTTCCGTGGTGTCGGATGGTGGCCTGTAGGCTCGATCCCGGCGGGTCGACCCGGGGTCTTCATCACTCCGGGGCGACCCGTTCGCTGTTCGGTCAGACGTGGTGCGTCGTCCCCCAACGCATCGCGCCGTGCTGGTAGCAGTTGCGCAAGTGTTCCGCGGTCTGGTGCTGGTTGGCTCCGGGGGTGAGGGGTTCGAACAGGACCAGGACGCGGATCGGTCCGCCATTTGCGGCCACGTCGAGCCACGATCGCGCCGCAGGTACGCGTAGGCGGTACTCGTCGTCGCCGTAATTGAGCCACGGCGTACCGCGCTGCACCCGGACACGGTGACCGATGTACGGCGGTTCATTGTCGTGTGGACCGAGGCGCATCGCGGAGGCGAAGGACCGCATGCCCTCGCGGATGCTCTCGTCGGTCTCGTGTGCCAGGCGGGGCGGAGAATGGAACGCGAGCAGGTTGGCCATGGTGAACGCGTCGGTTTGGTGGATGCCGGTTGCGAGACGGATACCGGCGACGAATCCGACGCCGGGGGGCGCCGTGGTGATGGACATGGTCATGACGCCTTCACCTCCGCCCACACGGCTTTGCCGAGTGGGATGTCTTTGACTCCCCACCCTGTGCCGTGAGGGCCGCACAGGGCGTCGAGGATGATCAAGCCCCGGCCGCGATCCCGTTCGTCCGACTTGGGGCGGGAGCGGGGACGGCGGCGAACGGGGTCGTGCACCTCGATGCGTGTCCGGACGTCGTCGGCGTGAATTTCCACCCGAAGGGAATCGCCGGGTTCGGTGCCGTACCGGATGGCGTTGGTGACCATTTCGGATGCGGCCAGGATGGCGTTCTCGACGTGGTCCTCGGATGCGCCCGGAACGTGGTACGCGATGAACTCACGTACGAACTCGCGGGCATGTCTGGCGGATTGAGGCACGCCGTCCAGTAACAGGATGGAAGGCGGGCCGACGGCTGGTGTGCGGCGGGCGGGCGCGGTGGCCCGTGGTTCGATCATGCATGTCCCCTCATGGGCAAGCGCCACAGCGCGCCCTGTCCTTCGCGGCACGCTTGCGGGTGCACTCGCATTTCGGCATACACAGATTGCTCCTCCAACTCTCTGCACTGCAAGCCGTTTCGCTAATCCATAGAAAATTGCACACGATGGTGGGATGGGCGTGCAGTGTGTTAAGTGTGCAGGTGACAGCGGATATGGGGTCACGGCAGACTGTCGGGCGGACCGCTGAAGGGGAGGGAGCGAACGTGAGTGCGCCTACTGTGCGCCGTCGACGCCTCGGTGCCAAGTTGAAGGCACTTCGGGGCGAACTCACTCTCGAAGAGGTCGCGGAGAAGTCCGATGGACGGTTCGTGTCCTCGAAGCTGTCGAGGATCGAGACGGCCAAGAGCCCGGCCAAAGAGAAGGACATCGACGCTCTGCTCGATCTGTACGTCGGATTGGGCCGGGAGGTAAGCGATGAACTACGGGCCGCGCTGCTCACCCTCACCAAAGAAGGTGCGCAGCGCGGTTGGTGGCACTCGTACCGGGGCGTCCTCACACCTGTGTACGAGGATCTGATCAGTCTTGAGGCCGAGGCTGAATCAGTCTCGTCGTGGCAACTGGGGGCGATTCCCGGCCTGTTGCACACGGCCGAGTACGCCCGCGAGATCATCCGGGCGACGGCGATGTCCGAGGCGGTTGAGGCGCGGGCCGATGCCTTGGTCGAGGTGCGCCTCGCCCGTCAGGCAGTACTCACCCGCGAGGACCCGCTCACGCTGTGGGCGATCATCGCCGAGGGCGCCCTACGGTCGTCCTCGAAAACTGAGGGCCTGATGAGTGAGCAGCTGGGCCGGTTGCTCACCATGGCGAAGCGTCCGAACGTCAACATTCAGGTGCTCCCCTCGGACGCACCCCTTCACGTCGGCCAGTTGGGCAGCTTCACGATTCTCGGTTTCGGCCCGCATGCTGACCTCGACGTCGTCCATACCGAGGGGTTGGCCTCGGCACTGTACGTCGAGGACGGCGACGGGGTAGCCGCTCACCGGGACGCCTGGCAACGACTGACATCTTCCGCGCTCTCGGTCGAGGCGTCGGCGGAACTGATCACGACAATAAGGAAGACCACATGAACCATGTTGGCGACGCGTCCGCCCTCCCCTTGACGTGGTGGAAGTCCTCGTACAGTGACACGGGAGCGCAGTGCGTCGAATGCGGCATCGTCGATGCCGAGACGGTGGCCGTACGGGACAGCAAGAGGCCGCACGGGCCAGCGCTGTTGGTGAACCGTGGGCAGCTCTCCGCGTTCGTCTCCGCTGTGGCTGAGGGCCGGTTCGGCGGTCTTGAGTAAGAGGTCGCGCGGATAGGCGCTGTCCACCTCGTTCCTGCTGTTCACCTACTACCTGTAGGACCGGTGGGGGGCCGACCCGCTTCAGGCCGGTCTGACGATGCTTCCTCTGGCGGTGTCCCTGATCACGGCCTCGGTGCTGGTTCCCCGGCTGCTCGGACGGTGAGGCCCTGGGCCGGTGGGTTGATCGGTCCGCGCGTCTTGATCGCTTCCGAGCCCGCTGGCTAGGTTGGCCGGCATGACTGACCTCCGCCCCCTCGGCTGGCCGCCTACCCCGATCAAGACCGAGCGCCTCGTACTCCGCGAGTCCGAGGCCCGGGACCGCGCGGCGGTCATCGAGCTGAACGCCTCGCCAGAGGTGGGCACCTACCTCGGTGGCCCTCGACCGCGCGCCGAGCTCGAACGCACGGTGCCCGAGGTGCCCGGGCGGCGCCCTGGCTTCTTCGTGGTCGAGCTCGACGAAGCGGTGATCGGCACGATCCAGCTCGACCCGCACGCCCCCGAGCTTCCGGGCAGCAGCCATCGTCGGGAGGCCGGGGGGGACCGAGCTCGGCTACTTGTTCCTGCCGGAGGCGTGGGGACGCGGGTACGCCACCGAGGCGTGCACAGCCGCACTCGACTGGTTCGCCGGCGAGCTTCCCGGTGAGCCGGTGGTGCTCTACACCCAAACCGCCAACGCCCGCTCGATGCGCCTAGCGGCGAAGCTGGGGTTCACCGAGCTGGAGCGGTTCGAGGCATACGGCGCCGAGCAGTGGTTCGGCGTGTGGTCTTCGGTCACGCCGCCCGCTTGAGCTCGTGCTCGGCAGCGCGGACCCACGGCGACACCGAGCGGTCGTCGGCCTCGGCGCGGACGACAATCGAGTACGCCGTGGGCGTGCGAGGGCGAACCGCAAGTCCTCGGTCACCAACCAGCAGTGGTCCGTCACGACGAACGGCCGCTACATCAACGTCGTCTCCCGCGCGACCGGCGAGTACCTGGACGTGAACGGCGCGTCCGCCGCCGACTCGGCCGCCGTCATCACGTACACGTGCAACGGCGGCCCGAACCAGCAGTGGACACGCGGTACTTGATCGGACGTCAGGCCCGACGCTTCACGCCAGTAGATCGATCGCGTCGATCGCCGTACCGGCGCTGAGGTAGGAGGTCGTCCCCGAACCGCTCACCACGTTGATCTTCAGGATGTTGTACTGGCTCGTGTCCGTCAGCCAGGCGGACGCGGGCACACTGTAGGTGAACGTGTGGTTGTTGCCCCGGTAGGACCCGTTCGTCAGCGAGCGGGTGTTCGGCTGGGTGGGTGGGGAGGGGATGGCCGAGGTCCAGCCGTTCACCTCGATCTGTGGCCGGCCGTTGGCGTAGGCCGTCGTCACACCGATCCTCAGGGTGTGCGCGGCGGCGGCCTGGGCGGCGGTCAGCCGGAAGTAGACGAGGATGCCGCTGTTGACGTCCTTCCAGACGTAGCAGGGGAAGGCGGAGGTCTCGCTGCCGCTGCCGATCACCACATTGCCGGTCCAGGAGGCGGCCCGGACGTCCGACGGATGCGCGTACGTCATCAGGTCGGCGTTCTTGAACCCGCTCGGCGTGCCGTTCCAGTCGTTGATCCGCCAGATCGCGGATGCGTTGGACGGGTCGTTCGAGGACGGGATCGCGATCGTGTTGAGGGCGGTCGTACCGCCCGCCGTGACCGTCACCGAGGTCGTGTAGACGGCCAGCTCGCCCTTGAAGACGGTCAGCGTGTACGTCCCCGGCAGCACCCCCGAGATGGAGAAGTAGCCGTCGGACGCCCGTGCCGAACCCCAGTACTGCGCCGCCGAGTTGGCGAGCCCGACCGTGTACGCGTACGACGTGTTCCGCCCGGTGATGCCGACGCCCGCGACCCGGCCCCGGCCGCTCGCGCCCACATACCCGGAGATGCCGAGCGAGTCCGCCCACGAGGTGGTCAGTGTGCCCGGGAACAGCGACGAGGATGGCGCCCCGCCGTCCGTGAAGGCGATGACATACGGGCCCTGGAGGCCGAAGCGCTGGGCCTCGGTCTGGTTCTGGCCGTAGTACAGGATCTCGTAGAGGCCGCCGCCGTCGGCGCTCTGGTGGCGCAGCAGGGAGCGGTAGAAGGGCCCGCCGGAGGCCTTCTCGTGATTGCTGCGCACGATCCACAGGCCGACGCCGTTCGCCGACCAGCCGACGTAGTTGTAGTCCATGACCCGCAGCTTCGAGTAGTGCTTGGAGCGCGTCTGTCCGTCGGACTTCCTGAACACGTCCGAGGCCTCGATGGCGGTGGGCGCGTACGTGTAGGAGTCGGGCTCGTCGTTGAGGAACAGGCCCGGCCTGGTGCGCAGGATGAAGCGGGTCGCCGAGACCGACGTGTCGGCCTTGTTGGTCCACACGTAGATGTTGTTCTCGCCGCTGCGGGCCGCGTAGTAGTGCCTCAGCGTGCCGTAGGTGACGCTCACCAGGATCGTCGAACCGGACTGCCGGATCGTCACCGTGGAGCTGCCGAGGCCCGACTCGATGTGCGAGTTCCTGCCCGCGTAGCCCTGGTACTCCGTGCCCCGGTAGACGAGCGAGGACAGGTCGCCGTTGGATTTTCTGACCTTGAAGACCAGGTCGGCCCCGGTGTCGATCACATAGTTCGTGCCGTCGTCGGTCCAGCCGAAGCTCGCGGCGCGCGCGGTGCCCGAGAGGGGTCCGGCGAGGGCCGCGCCGGCGGCGGTGGCCGTCGCGCCGAGGACGAAACCGCGGCGGCCGAGGGGTCTGTCGGGAGAGGTGACCATGCGGGATGTCTCCTTCCGGAGGTGTGGGGGGATGCGGGTGAAACGGAAGGGTGACAGTCGAATCAGATTCACGAAAGGGCTTTCGTCGCCGGGGAAATTGATGATCCTGTGAAAACGTGCAGCGATCTAGAAAGCGCTTGCCCTCTTGTTGTACGGTCCAGCCGCCAGGGTCCGGGACTTGTCGATCCGCTTCGGGAGTCGTAATGAAACGTTTCACCATCGCCGCGCTGGCTGTGGCGACGTTGGGCACCGCTCTGTCCGCCGCTCCGGCACAGGCGTACGACCGCCGGCCGGCCCTCGGCGTCGAGAACTGCACCGGCACCGCCCCGGTCACCTGCCACTTCGACGTCCCGCCCGGCACGTACGACGTGAAGGTCCTCCTCGGCGGGGAGACGGCGGCCGCCACGAGCGTGAGCGGTGAGGCCCGGCGGGCGATCCTGCCCGAGACGGCCACGGCGGCGGGCGAGCGGGTGGCCCGCGCCTTCACCGTGAACGTCCGCACCCCCGAGGGCGAGCCCACCGCCGCCGAGGGCACACCCGGCCTCGACCTGGTGATCGACGGCTCGGCGCCCGCGCTGGCCGGCATCCGCGTGACCCCCGCCCGGCACGCCCGGCAGATCTTCCTGGTCGGCGACTCCACCGTCTGCGACCAGGCCAGTGACCCGTACACCGGCTGGGGCCAGCGGCTCCCGCAGTACCTCCGCAAGGGCCTGTCCGTCGCCAACTACGCCGACTCGGGCGAGAGCACGGTCTCTTACCTCGCCGACTCCCGGCTCTTCCCGACCGTCCAGCCCCTGATCCGCCCCGGAGACCTCGTCCTCATCCAGCTCGCCCACAACGACAAGCAGACCGACGAGGCGACCTACCGCGCGAACCTGGAGACCCTGGTCGAGGGCGTCCGCGCGAAGGGCGGCGAACCGGTCCTGGTCACCCCCATCGTCCGCCGCTGGTTCAACTCCGACGGCACCCTGAACAACGACGTCGCCCTCCTCGTCAACGGCCTCGGCGTCGACCACCCGGCGGTCACCCGCTCGGTGGCGGCGGCCCACGACGTACCCCTGATCGACCTCACCGCGAAGACGAAGGCCCTCGTCGAATCCCTCGGCGTGGAGGCATCCAAGTCCCTCTACCTCTACAACGAGAAGCGGGACAACACCCACACCTCCGTCCACGGCGCCACCGTCTACGCCGACCTGGTCCGCGACGAACTCGTCGCGCAAGGTCTCCTCCCCGAGGGGAAGACAAGGGAGGGTTGAACCCCTGGGGCGCCCCGACCGGAACCGGGGCGCCCCAGGTTCCAAACGCGGCGACGACAAGACAGGAACACCACGCCATGCCTCCCGAGCCCCCCGAGGACCGCACCCTCAGCCCGTACACCGGCTACACCCGCGCCCACTGGGAGGCCGCCGCCGAGGCGCTGCTGGCCGCCGTGGAGCCGTACGCCACAGCCGACGGCGCGCTGTACCACCTCCCCGGCGACCGCACGAGCTGGTCCGGCCGTCTCTCGGACGGGCTGGAGGGCTACGCCCGTACGCTGCTCCTCGCCGCCTTCCGCAAGGACGAGAAGGCACTTGAGCGGTACGGCGACGGCCTCGCGGCCGGCGTCTCGGGCGTCTGGCCACGCATCGAGGACCGCAGCCAGCCGCTGGTGGAGGCCGCGTCCATCGCCTTCGCGCTCCGCCTGACCCGACCGCTGCTCTGGGACCGCCTCGACGACTCCGTACGACAGCGCGCGGCGGCCTGGCTCGGGGACGCGCTCACGGCTGAACCCTGGCCCTGCAACTGGGAACTGTTCCCGGTGACGGTCGGTGGCTTCCTCGAAGAGATCGGCCACGAGCCGGAACTGGCGCGCCGTGTCATCGACCACCGACTCGACCGCATCGAGCAGTGGTACCTGGGCGACGGCTGGTACACCGACGGCGACGGCCGCAAGTTCGACTACTACAACGGCTGGGCGATGCACCTCTACCCGGTGCTGCACGCCTGGCTCGCGAACGACGAGCGTCTGCTGGACCTGTACGGTGGTCGGCTGTCGCGCCACCTCGACGACTACGCCCGCCTGTTCGGTGGCGACGGCGCCCCCCTGCACCAGGGCCGCTCCCTGACATACCGCTTCGCGACGACGGTCCCGCTGTGGCTGGGCGCGTTGACCGGCCATACCCCTCTGCCCCCGGGCGAGACCCGGCGGCTGGCCTCCGGCGCGCTCAGGTACTTCCTCGTCCGGGGCGCCGTCGACGACCGGGGCCTGCTCTCGCTGGGCTGGCACGGCCCCGACCCGGCTGTACTGCAGGGGTATTCGGGACCTGCATCCCCCTACTGGGCCAGCAAGGGCTTCCTCGGGCTGCTGCTGCCACCGGACCACGAGGTGTGGACGGCGACGGAGGAGGCGGGGCCGGTGGAGCGGGGGGATGAGCTGCGGCCGGTGGGGCCGCCCAACTGGCTGCTGCAGTCGACGAGCTCGGATGGCATCGTGCGTCTCCACAACCACGGCAGCGAGGACGTCCGCTACGACCCGTTCTACACGCGGCTCGCGTACTCGACGGTGACGGCGCCCGTGCCTCTGGCGGAGCCCGCCGAGTCATACGACAACAGCGTGATCGTCGACGGTGACGCGAGCCGGGCCGGTATCGAGCCGCTGGGAGTCGGCGACGACTGGGTGGCCTCGCGGCACACGGTGGGCGGGGGAACGAGGGTGACCAACGTCGTGCTGGCGCACGGGGCCGTGGAGGTGCGGGCGCATCTGGTGTCGGGGGCCGCGCCGGGGACGCCGGTGCGGCTCACCGGGTGGGCGGCGCGGGACGGTGTGCGCGCGGAGATGGTCCCGGTGCTCGGGCTGAGCGAGTCCCTCACGGGCGTCACCGGCGACGGCGACGGCCTCTTCGTGGCCCTTGCCAGGCTCACCGCCGACCCGGATCCTCGCCCGCTCGCGGACCTGGCGTCGGTCGTCGTGGATGGCACGGAACTGCGTGTGACCTGGGAAGACGGCTCCGAGACGGCGGTTCGGGTGGAGCCGGGCGGACCGATGGTTTGACTGCGTCTAGCCTTTTGAGCGGTCGGTGGGGCCGTTCGGTGCAAAGGAAGGCGCGGCGCGGCGTCGAACTGAGCGTGCCGGGTGCTGCGAATACTTCGTTGACTCGTGACCCGGCCGCGCAGGTGCGACTGGGCCACACCCCATGGGGGCCCGGCACATGCCGGGCCCCCATCGTCGTGTCCGAGCAAGTCAGGGCTTCAGCCGGGCGATCCTCAGCGTCTTCGTCGTCGGGGACGCCCCGTTGAGCGGCGTCGAGTACGACGGAGTCACCGGCGCGTACGCCCACGTCAGCGTGCCGTCCTTCAGGACCGCGATGTCACCGGAGATCCGGGCCTTGACGACCTTGTCGGCGCCCTGGAGTTTGCCGTTCCAGTCGACGAGGCGGAAGTGGGTGCCCGTGAACGTGCCCGTGCAGGTGCCGTCGGCGCACTTGGCGTTCTTCAGGGTCTCCCAGGAGACGAGGAGCCGGTTCTTGCCGTACGGGGCGACACGGACGTTGACGTGTTCGGTGCGCTTGGCACTGGTGAGGTAGACCGGCTTGCCCGCAGGGGTCTTGCGGTTCTTGAGGAAGGCGATCGCGACCTGGTGCGTGCCGGTCCTCGGCTTCACGGTCCAGCCACGGCCGCTCGCGTCGTCCGGGTTCTTGGCGGCGGAGGCGGCGCCGCGGGAGGCGAAGGCGGTGGCGTAGCGGCCGGCCGGGGACTTGACGAGGTCGCCCGTGCGGCCGGCGAAGGTGCCGCCGCAGTAGCCCGCCCAGCACTGCTCGCGCTGGACGACGGGTGCGTTGTCGGGGGCGCCGATGCCCGTCGACACGAACAGGCCCGAGCGCCAGTCGTCGAAGCAGAGGGAGGCGAAGGCGCCGGTGCGCTCGGCGTGCAGGGCGATGCCCTCGTTGTGGGAGCAGCCCCAGCCCCAGCCGCCGCCGAGCTTCTTGCCCCGGTTCCCGACGTACGCCAGCTTGTCGCCGAAGTGGCCGTCCGCGAAGCCGCCCGCGCCGTGGACGACGAAGTACGCCCCGTACTTCTTGCCGTTCCAGGCGAGTTGGCCGTCGAGCAGCGGGGCCGTGTCGTGCGAGGCGGTTCCGGTGAGCTTCGTCCGCCAGGCCTGCTTGCCGTTCTTGTAGCGGACGAGCGCGGCCGCCGTCTCCTTCCACTTGTTGCTGTCGGCGACGCGGGTCAGGAGCGCGAAGCCGTCGTTGTGCGCGACGAGTCCGCCGACCTCCTTGGCGCCCTTGACGACCGTGTCGGCGCCCGCTCGCTTGCCGGCCGCCGTCAGCGGGGTGACGTGGATGCCGTTCGAGGCGGGCCAGGCGACGCGGAGGGTGCCGTCGGGGGCCGCCGCGGTCGCCGTCCGGGTCCACTCGCGGGTGTTGTTGTAACCGGCCGAGAGGTACGGGAACTTGGCGGGCAGCTTGACCTTGGCACTGGTGACGGTGAGGCCGGTCGCCGCGTTGGAGGTGGTGGTCGTCGCCGTGGCGGTCGCGTACCAGGCACCCGCGAGGAGGCAGGCGGCGGCGAGGGAGCCCACGAGGGGCTTGCGGGCGAGCCGCCGACGACGGTGGGCGGAAGTGGGTCTTGCGGATGTCATGCCCGGAAGTCGCCGCCGGTGGGGAAGAGGTTGCCTGAGTGACGTGAGTTGTGCGGGAACGGTTCGGCCGGCGCCGAAGCGTCACCCCTCTACCGTTCGGCCATGACCGCCTTCGCCGATCTCCACCACACCGACGAACCCCTCCTCCTCCCCAACGCCTGGGACCACGCCTCTGCCTCGGCCCTCGCAGCCCGGGGCTTCCGCGCGATCGGCACGACCAGCCTCGCCGTGGCCGCGTCCGTCGGCCTCCCCGACGGTACGTCCGCGACCCGCGAGGAGACGCTGCGGCTGGCCCTGAGCCTCGGCTCGGGGCCCTTCCTGCTGTCGGTCGACGCGGAGGGCGGTTTCAGCGAAGGCCCGGACGAGGTGGGCGAGTTGGCGCGTGAGCTGTCCGCCGTGGGCGTGGTCGGGATCAACCTGGAGGACGGGCTCGGTGACGTATCGCTGCACGCCGCGAAGATCGCCGCCGTGAAGTCCGCCGCGCCCGGCCTCTTCGTCAACGCCCGCACCGACACGTACTGGCTGGGCGACGGCGACGACCGGGAAACCCTGTGCCGCCTCGACGCCTACCAACAGGCGGGAGCGGACGGCGTCTTCGTCCCCGGCGTGACCGATCCGACCGGGATCGCCGCCCTGGTCGAGGCCGTCGACGTCCCCCTCAACATCCTCTACTCACCCACAGGCCCCACCCTCACTCACCTCACCGACCTCGGCGTCCGCCGCGTCAGCCTCGGTTCGCTGCTGTACCGGCGGGCCTTGGGCGCGGCCCTGGAGACGGTCGCGGACATCCGGGTCGGCCGTCCCCCGGAGGGACCGACACCCACCTACGGCGAAGTGCAGGCGCTCAGCGAAGCCAGGGATGCCTTGTAGCCGAAAGGGCGGGTCACTCCCCGTCTCTGCTCCCCGCCTGCGGCCAATGCTCCAACGCCGCATGCAGCGCTTCGACTCCCCGCTCCCACGACACCCGCACATCACGCGCCGCCCCGAACCCGCCGCTCGCCTCCAGCACGCAGTACCCGTGGAACGTGCTGCGCAACAACCGCACCGCATCCGTGAGATCCGGCTCGTCGAGCCCGTACGCGCGAAGCATCCCGTACGTGATCTCAGCGGTACGCCGAAAGGCGGGAGCCTCGGCGACGAGGGCCTGGTCGACGCGGATCTGGGTGGCCGCGTAGCGGCCCGGGTGCTCCAGTGCGTACTCTCGATAGGCGTCGGCGAACGCGGACAGCGCGTCCTTTCCGGACCGGCCCGCGACCGCGGCGGCGATCCGGTCGATCATCTCTCCGCCCACGAGCAGCGCGATCCGCGTCCGCAGGTCCTGGAGGTTCCTGACGTGGGAGTAGAGGCTCGCGTCCTTCACGCCGAAGTGCCGCGCCAGCGCGGACAGGGTGACGTTCTCGAAGCCGACCTCGTCGGCGAGGTCGGCGGCCGCCGCCGTAAGCCTGTCGGCGGTGATTCCTGCGCGAGCCACGGCGGCCACCTCCAGAGAAACCCAGGGTGGCCAGACACTATCCAAATACCACCAGGTCGGGGCGGCCAGGTGGGTACGGGAGGCGCTGGCCGCCGACGTCACATGGCTGTTGGCCGAGCCGAACGCCTCTGACAAGGTCGAGGAGAACTTCAACCCCGTGGGGCGGCTCTACTACAGCGGTTCCACGTTCCTCAGCGTGCCCAACAGCCTCTCCCAGCTCGGCGGCCACTCGCTGGGCGCACAGGCAGGAGAGGCGGCCGTCCGCGCGGTGGTCACGAGGCGGGCTTCACCCGGTTCCGGCGGGCGGCACAGACCCCGTTCAACGTGGTCTACGAGAACCGGCCCTGAGACGGCGGAAGGCGGCGGTCGTGGGAGCGGCCACGACCGCCGTGCGCACACGGGGGAGGCTCAGCCGATCGGCGCGTACAGCACGCCCAGCTTGTCGACCTCGTCGCCCGACCGCCCCGTGAACCCGACGATCTGCCAGCCGGAGGGGGCCGTGAAGGTCCTCGTGTCGGACGTCGCCGTGCCGGAGGAGAGGGTGCGGCCCTTGTCCGTGGTGAAGGCCGCCGAGAAGATCCTTGTGTGGCCGTCCTTCTTCCCCTGCGTCAGCTTGACCGAGGTGAGGTGCTCGCCCGATGCGAGGGTCAGCGACGTCGCCGTGCCGCCCGTGCCGCCGTGGCTCAGCCTCGTACCGCCGTCGTGCGTCAGCGACACCGCGTCGAGGCGGGAGCCTCCGCGCAGGGTCAGTGTGCGGGGCGACACGGTGGACGGCAGGTCGTCCGCGTCGTTGAAGGCCGTGCCGTGCGGGCCGCCGAAGAAGTCGCTCGCCCTCAGGGACGAGTTGAGGGTGTAGGAGAAGTCGACCGTGTGCGGGAAGTGGTCGGAGAGGTGCTCGCCGTCGGAGCGCAGGAAGGACTTCCAGTCGTTGTTGTAGCGGGTGGCGTCGAGGGTGAGGAGCTCGCTGCCGCGGTAGAGGACCTTGTCCACGACCTCGCAGTCGTTGGTCGGGGCCGCCGCGTCGCAGACCAGCGCGTCGCTGCCCTGGGCCGGGGGCGTACCGCCCTTGACCAGCTCCACCCAGGGGTCGGTGAGGCCGTTCTCGGCGACGAGCGTGCGGATGTTGTCGCCGGAGCGGGTGTAGCGGGTGTTGGTGTCACCCATGACGATCACGGCGTTGCCCGCGGAGTTCGCCCGGATGAAGTCGGAGAGCTGCTGGACGTTGGCGCGCCGGGCGGCGAGGGCGTCGTCCGACGCGTCGGCGTTCGTGTGCACGTTGTAGAGGTCCACGAAGATGCCCTCGGCGAGCCGCACCCGCGCCAGCGAAAAGCCCTTCGGGGTCAGGCAGTTGGTGCCGGTGCAGTCGTTCCACTTCACCCGCTGGAAGTCCTCGAAGGCGTAGTCGGACAGGGTGTTCATGCCGTCGCCGAAGAGGGCTCCGCCGCTGGTCGCCGTGCGGTGCGGGTGGGTGTCGTTGGCGTACAGCGAGGCGTGGTAGTTGAAGTCCTCCTGCACGTTCACGAGGTCGTACGGGCCGAGCCGCTGACCGATCAGCGGGGTGTTCGTCTCCGGGTCGCTGTCGCCGAGGCCGAGCGGGAGGCCGGCGATGTTGTACGTCAGGACGTTGAAGGAACCGGTGGTGGCGGCCGCGGCGGGTGTGGAGCCGGTGGTGGCGAGGCCGGTGAGGGCCAGTGCGGCGGCCGTGAGGGTGCCGATCAGTCTTCTCATGGGGGGTCTCCGGAGGCGGGAAAGGTGAACGCTGTTCAGATTCGATCCCAAGCAGTGTGACGTACAAGGGCAGTTGGGGAAACAGTGAGCGACGTGACTACCCGCCGTGTCCGGGGCACCCGCCGATCACCCGCTGCTCGTTCAATGTTCACGTTCTGCCTCGATTCTCCTCAGGCGGCGCAGCGGCGTCGTAGAAGGCAGCCGCAGAAGGCAGCGGCAACAGGAGGCGTTTCATGGGACACGGGCACGCGCATGGCCATCACCACCACGGACACGGCCACGAGCACGAGGCGGCGGGCGCCCTGCCCGCCGCCTTCGACACGTCCGTCCCCGACGAGGCCCTGACCCCCGAGCAGCAGTCGCGCCGCTCGCTGCTGCGCCGAGCGGGCCTCCTCGGCGCGGGCCTGGCCGCCGGGAGCGTGCTGAGCGCCGGCGCGACCGCTCCCGCGTACGCCGCCGCCACGAACGGCCGCCGGAGGAAGGGCTTCCTGTGGCTGGCCGGCGACCACCACATCCACACCCAGTACAGCAACGACGGCAAGTACCGCGTCGCCGACCAGGTCCGCCAGGGCGCCCGGCACGGCATGGACTGGCTGGTCATCACCGACCACGGCAACGAGACCCATGCCAGGATCGGCGTGGAGAAGGTCAACCCGGACATCAAGGAGGCACGGGCCTCCCACCGGGACACCCTCGTCTTCCAGGGCCTGGAGTGGAACATCCCGGCCGCCGAGCACGGCACCGTCTTCGTGCACCCGGGCAGGAACGAGGTCTCGGTCCTCAAGCAGTTCGAGACCGACTACGACGGCCGCGTCAAGGGCGCCGGCGACTCCACGCCCGCCAACGAGAGGCTCGCCGTCGCAGGCCTGACCTTTCTCGCCGAACAGGTGCGTCGCCGCAAGATCAGGGACGCCCTCATGCTCGCCAACCACCCCGCGCGCAAGGGCATCGACTCGCCGCACGAGATGCGCGCCTGGCGCGACGCCACCCGGGGCCGTCGCATCGCCGTCGGCATGGAGGGCGCCCCCGGCCACCAGGCCGGCGGGATCCACGCGGACCTCGGCATGGGCCGGGCCCGCGGTCTGTACGACGGCAGCCCGGGTGCCAACTCCTTCCCGGACTACCCGCTGGAGAGCTACCGCACCTGGGGCGGCTTCGACTGGATGACCGCCACCGTGGGCGGCCTGTGGGACAGCCTCCTCGCCGAGGGCAAGCCCTGGTGGATCACCGCCAACTCCGACTCCCACAACGTCTACACGGACACCGCGGTCCGCGGCCCGAACGGCGACTTCGCGGCGAACGGCAAGTACGCGGACCCGGTGTACGGGGGGAAGATCGACCTGTCCGAGGGCGACTACTGGCCGGGCCAGTACAGCCGCACTCACGTCGGCGCCGACTGCTTCAACTACGCCGCCGTCATGGACGGCATCCGCGCCGGCCGCGTCTGGGTCGACCACGGCCAGCTCATCAGCGGCCTCGACGTCCGTGTCTCGGGCGGCGGCCGCTGGGCCACCCTCGGCGGCGCCCTGCACGTCAGGAAGGGCACGAACGTCACGCTGACCGTGGACGTGGCCCTGGCCGGCGGCCCCAACTGGGCCGGTTTTGTACCGACGCTGGCCCGCGTCGACGTCATCCAGGGCGATGTCACCGGCACGGTCGCGGACAAGGACACGTTCACCGCGCCGACGGCGAAGGTCGTGAAGTCGTACGACGTGAACAGGTCGACCGGCACGGTCCGGCTGACGTACCGACTCGGTCGCGTCGACCGCCCGTTGTACGTCCGTCTGCGCGGCAGCGACGGCAACCGGTCCGCCGTGGGCGCGATGGGCGCGGCCGTCGACCCGGCGGGCCCGGCGATCGACGTCGTCGGCGACGCGGACCCGTGGCGCGACCTCTGGTTCTACTCGAACCCCGTGTGGGTCCTCCCCTCGTGAGGCCGTGCGCCCTCACGGTGGACGCGGACCTGCGCGACCTGCGCGCGGCCGACCACCTGATCCACACGCTCGCGGCCGAACTCGCCCTCCCCGAGGGCGTGTTCGGCTGCACGCACCTGGTGCGCGGCGACCGGCCGCACGTCGCCCTCTCGTTCACGCTCGACTCGCAGACGTGCTACCGCGCCGCCCGCGCGCACCTCGCGGCCAAGGGCTACGAGGTGTCGGACGGCACCCCGGACACGACCGGCCGGGCCGTCCTGTACCCGGGCGTCGCGTCACTCACCGGCACGCTGTCGATCGCGGAGCTGCTGTCCGGCTCCGCGATCGACAGCGTGGCCGTCCTGGGTGCGCCGGGGCAACTGGCCCCGGACACACGACTGGTGACGCGGGACCACGTACGCCCGCAGTGGCACGACGGCGATCTCGTCCTGACCGCCATGCCCGCGGCGGGCGGTGTCCTGGTCCCCTTCGAGTTCCCGGACCCGACCCCGTGCTGCGCGGACCACTGATGTCTCCGCCGTGAGGATGCCGTGTCTGTGGCTGCCCGGGATCGGGCATGCGGCAAGGCGCCCCCAACCGTCCTCGGGCGCCCGACGGTCACGTTCGACGCACTGTTCGGAACCGGACGAGGTCCCGCGGACTCAGTGCCTGAGCAGCCACAGCATCCGGTCCCAGGACAGAACGTGGTAGCCCACCAACACTCCGGCGAACACCGCGGCAGGGGTGCGTGCTCCCGCCGCGTACAACACCGCGGCTCCGCCGAAGAAGACGGCCAGTTCCAGCAGGAGTCGCAACGGACCGGGGGTCGCGACCACCGTCCCTCCGGACCGGGACTCATCGCCCGGGGTTGCGAAGACTCCCCACAACACGGCGACGGTCAGCGGAACGACGACCACAGCGATGTACCGCAGAGCAGCGGGCGACTCACGCCAAGCCCAGACCCCGAAGCACACCAGAGCCACCAGCTCCAGAACGAACCGCACCCCGAGAACCAACGGATGGGAGCCAAGTCCGGAAAGCATGCGTACACCGTCCCTTCCGACGGAACCTCTCCGTGATCACAGACGGCGGAACGGGAGGATGAAGAGCAAGCTAACCGTTCACCCCGCTGTAGTGCCGCAAACTCCACCGCCACAAAACCCGCGTCCCCAGATAAGCCGCCACCCCCAGCACCGGCGAAACCGCCGCCAGCCAGTACGGCACCCCCGTGTCGTCCCCATGCCCGGTCAGGACCGCCGCCGGAAAGTACGCCACGAACGCGAGTGGCAGCCCGAACGTCAGGAAGGTGCCCACCGCCCTCGGCAGGACGTTGAGCGGATAGCTGCCGAACGTGCCGAGCAACTCCTCCAGCCACCGGCCCCAGTAGTCGGCGGCCGGGAAGCGCAGCGACGCGCACGCCACCACCGTGAACAAGGCCGCCTCCAGGAGCATGCCGCCGAGCACGCAAGCGATCAGATACGTGATCCGGCCCGCCGTCCAGTCCAGTTGGCTGCGCGACAGGGCGCCCGCCATCAGCCCCGCCGCCACCGTCAGGTCACCGATCGCGTTGGTGGGGAAGTAGGACAGCTGGATCTGGCGGTACACCGGCATGGGGCGGACGAGGTACGTCTCGATCACGCCCTCCTGGATGTGGCGGCCCAGCCCGTGCACCCGCCCCAGGAACAGTACGAACAGGCCGTGCGCCAGCATCCGGGTCGCCGGGATCAGGAGTACGTCCGAGCTGTCCCAGCCGCCCATGCCGGTGAACCGGGTCAGCAGGACCGTCGCGAACACGATCACGGAGACCTGCCAGACCGCGCCGATGGCGATCATCATCAGGAACTCGGAGCGGTACTCGATCTGGGCACGGAAGTTGAGGCGAGTGATGCGCCAGGCGATCAGCCATGGTTTCAGCGACATGCTCAACCCCCCTGCGAGATCACGCGTTGGGCGGCCCGCCGCCACAGCAGTCGGGTGAACAGGGCCAGCAGCAGAATCCAGGCCGCCTGGATCGCCAACTGCGCGCCCGCGTCGGATAGTTCGATGCGGCCCACGTACAGCGACAACGGCACACTCAGCGTCGCCTGGAAGGGGAGGAGGCTGCTGAGGGTGATGAACCAGTCGGGGAAGAACCACAGCGGCGCGTACACCCCGGCCAGCAGGTTCTGCGCGAAGATCAGGATCAGCACCGCGGCGCCGTTGCGGAGTGTGAAGAAGCACAGTTGGTCGATGATGAGCATGACGTAGTACAGGACCCACTGGCCGAGCAGGGCGCTCAGCGCGAACACCCCCGCCACCGCTGCCGACTTCGGAGGCTCCACGATCCCCGTGGCCAGGCACATCCCGTATCCCACCAGCACCCACACCAGCCCGTACAGCTGCTCGCCCAGCGCCCGCAGCGCGTAGTACCGCTGGGGTGACAGGGGGCGCAGGTACCAGTACACGATGGTGCCGAAGTGCATGTGCTGGAGCACGGTGTCCCGGCCCGCGTACTGGTCCAACTCCCGTATTCGGGTGGCCAGTACGGCGAGCACGGCGTACGTGACCGCCTGGTCGCGGTCGAGTCCGGCGGTGGTGCCGGTGTTCGCGTACAGGCCGCGCCACAGCGACCACACCAGCACCACCTGCACGGTCAGGCGGAGGAGCGCGGCGGTCATGCGGGGCGGGTTGTGCAGTTCGCCGAGGGGGGTGACGCGGGCGGCCCGCCAGGCGTGCAGGACGGCCATCAGACCTGCCCCGCCTGGGCGTACGCGGCTCGCATCACGTCCTCCAGCTCCGCCTCGTCGAGGGCGATGTCGGTCACCTCGTACCGCTCGATCACCTGCTTCAGCGCCTGGTGGACCGTCGGGGCGTCGGGGCCGTCCGGGCCGAGGACCAGCTGCCGCCCCTCCCGTCGTACGACCGCGATCCCGGGCCACGGCTCGACCTCGGCGTGCGGATCGGTCAGTGTCGCCCGCACCTGCCAGGTCGAGCCGAACTTGCGGCGGATCTCCTCCAGCGTGCCGTCCAGCATGAGCCGCCCGTGGTTGATGAGGACGACCCGCTCCGCCAGCCGCTCGACCTCCGTCATGTCGTGGGTGGTGAGGAGGACCGTGCGGCCGCGTTGTTCCACCTGGTGGCGCAGGAACTCCCGCACCTGCTCCTTCACCACCACGTCCATGCCGATCGTCGGTTCGTCGAGGAAGACGACCGGCGGGTCGTGCAGCAGGGCCGCCGCCAGGTCGCAGCGCACGCGCTGGCCGAGGGAGAGGTGGCGTACTCGGGTGTCCCAGAAGGAGGAGAGGTCCAGGAGATCGTCGAACTCCCGCAGCCGCGCCGCGTGTTCGGCCTTCGGCACCTCGTAGATGTCCCGCAGGATCGCGAACGACTCGCGCACGGGCAGATCCCACCACAGCTGGGTGCGCTGCCCGAACACCGCGCCGATGTTGCGGGCGTTGCGCTCGCGCTCCCGGTACGGGACGACGCCCGCGACCCGGGCCTCGCCGGAGGTCGGGGTGAGGATGCCGGTGAGCATCTTGATGGTGGTGGACTTGCCGGCGCCGTTCGGGCCGAGCAGGGCGAGGAGTTCGCCGGGGGCCACGTCGAAGGTGATGCCGGAGACGGCGTGCTTGGCCACCCGTTCCGGGTTGACGAGGGAGCGCAGCGCCCCGGCGAAACCGGGGCGCCGCATCGTGGTGTGGAAGGTCCGGGACAGGTCCCGGACCTCGATACTGCCGCTCAATTGGCCTCCGAGAAGATGAAGGAGAATTCGGCGGGCTGTGCGCGCAGGTGGTACTGCGGCAGCGCGCCGGGGCCGCAGGACTGGGAGCCGATGCCCATCTGGCCGTGGTCGAGGTTGACCCAGGTCGTACCGCCGGGCTTCAGGTCCGTCAGGTGCTCGGCCGCGTCGAGCTGTTCGCTCGTCCAGCGCCGGGCGGTGAACCAGAACTCGGGGTCGCCCTCGATACGCAGCCCGCCGATCTCCGCCCAGCGGACGTCGGGCCGGGCGCCGTTCTCCTGGGGGCGCACGTACGGAGTCTGGAGCTCATCCACCGAGGAGCGCCAAAGGCCCAGCATCGACGCCGACTTGGTGTCCGGGTACCCCTCACCGGGGCCGCCGCCGAACCACTTCACCTCACCGGCGGAGGACAGCCCGAAGCGGATGCCGAGCCTCGGCAGCGGCAGCGTCCAGTCGCCCTCGGGCGCCACGGACACCGTCAGCTTCAGCCGCGTCCCGTCCGACGTCCACCGGTACACCGTGCGCAGGCCCACCTCCCAGGCGGCGGGCGCCACTCGGGTCCGTACCGTCAGCGCGTCCTCGCCCAACTCCACCGCGTCCAGCCGGTGTCGCATCCGGTGCAGGCCGAGCTTGCGCCAGAGCAGGCCGTAGCGGGCGTCGGGCTGCCAGGGGGCGCCGGCGTCGTTGTCGGTCGGGGCTCGCCACACGTCCAGGCGCGGCCCGGTCACATCACGTGGGCCGATGGTCTTCAGCGCGCCCGTGCGCACGTCGAAGGTGGCCGGGCCGAGGTAGATCAGCCGCTCGCTCGCCGTGGGCCGGTCACTCGGCGCGACGGACGGCAACGGCCGTTCAATGACCGGGAGTTGGGCCCAGGCCACCTGGTGGTCCTTCTTCCCCCAGGGCGTGTCGTCCGCCAGCAGCGCCCGTACCGTCCACTGCGTCTCACCGCCCCGCCCGTACGACGCCGGCGGCTCCGGCAGCTTCACCTCCGCCGACTCGCCCGGCGCGAGCGCGGGCACCGACAGCGCGCCCGCCTCGACCGTGTCACCGTCCACTTGGTACGACCACTCGAATGCCAGCGCGGAGAGGTCGGCGAAGTCGTACGCGTTCGTCACCCGTACGGTGCCGTCCGCGCCGTCGCCCTCGATGCGGACCGGCTCGATGACCTTCTTGTACTCGACCAGGCCCGGCGAGGGCGTACGGTCCGGGAAGATCAGGCCGTCGCAGACGAAGTTCCCGTCGTGCAGTTCCTCGCCGAAGTCGCCGCCGTACGCGAAGCCGTACCGCTCGTCCTTGATGCCGTGGTCGATCCACTCCCAGATGAAGCCGCCCTGGAGCCGGTCGTACGACTCGAAGAGCCGCTGGTAGTCGGCGAGTCCGCCGGGACCGTTGCCCATGGCGTGGCCGTACTCGCAGAGGATCAGGGGGAGTTGGCGCCGTTTGAGCGTGCCGCCGTCGAGGCCCTGGCCGATGCGCTCGGTCTCGGCGTGGTCGGGGTACATCCGCGAGTACATGTCGCTGTCGCGGCAGTCCCAGTCGCCCTCGTAGTGCACGAGGCGTGAGCCGTCCCGGCCGTGGATCCATTCCGCCATGGCCGTCAGGCCGCGTCCGGAGCCGGCTTCGTTGCCGAGGGACCAGATGACGACCGACGGGTGGTTCTTGTCCCGCTCGACCATGCGGGCCGCCCGGTCGAGCAGCGCCGGGGTCCAGCGGTCGTCGTCGACGGGGTTGTCGCGCCAGGCCTGCTCGGTGAAGCCGTGGGTCTCCAGGTCGCACTCGTCGATGACCCACAGGCCGTACTCGTCGCACAGGTCCAGGAAGGCGGGGTGCGGCGGGTAGTGCGAGGTGCGGACCGCGTTGATGTTGTGCCGCTTCATCAGCAGCACGTCCTGCTCCATGGTCTCCAGGTCCAGGGCGCGGCCCTGCTCCGGGTGCCACTCGTGGCGGTTGACCCCCTTGAACAGGATCGGCCTGCCGTTGACCTTGATCAGGCCGTCCGACAGTTCCACGGTCCGGAAGCCGATGCGCAACGGCACCCGCTCGCCCTCCGTGGCCAGCACACCGTCGTACAGCTGCGGCGTCTCGGCGGTCCACGGCCGCACCGGCACGGTCACGGACTCGCCGGTCGCGACATCGATGTCCAGGGCGGGCACGGTGACCCGGCCGTCGACGTCGGAGTCGACGCGCAGGGTGCCCTCACCGGCGACGTGGTCGTACGAGGCGTGCACGAAGAAGTCGAGGGCGCTGCTTGCCGGGCGGTGCAGCAGCGTCACGTCACGGAAGATGCCGGGCAGCCACCACTGGTCCTGGTCCTCCAGGTACGAGCCCGCCGACCACTGGTGGACCCGGACGGCGAGCACGTTCCCGGCCGGCTTCAGCAGATGCCCCACCGTGAACTCGTGCGGCAGCCGGGAGCCCTTGAACTCGCCGATGTCCCTGCCGTTGAGCCAGACGCGGGCACAGGACTCGACCCCGTCGAAGCGGATGACGGCCCCGCCGTCCGAGGGCCAGTCGGACGGCAGGTCGAAGACCCGCAGGTGGTCACCGGTCGGGTTCTCCGTCGGCACCCGGGGCGGGTCCACCGGAAAGGGGTAGAGGTGGTTGGTGTAGATGGGCGCACCGTGCCCCTGGAGCACCCAGTGACCCGGGACCGGGATCTCCGCCCAGCCCCCGGCGTCGTACCCCTCCGCGGCGAAGGAGTCGTCCTCGGCGTCGGCGGTCGCGGACAGCCGGAAGCGCCAGCTGCCGTTCAGCGACAGCGATACGGCGTCGGAGGCTGCGTACCACGCGCGTGGCGGCAGCGCACCGCTCCCGGGTGAGACGTCCTCGACGTAATCGACGATGGTGGTGGTGCGGAAAGACATCGGTCTCCAGGTCTTGAAAGAAGGCGTCAGCCCTTGATGCCGGTCTGTGCGATCCCCTGCACCAGCCAGCGCTGCAGGAACAGGAACACGAACACCAGGGGCAGGATGGAAATGGCCGTGGCCATGAACATCAGATGGAAGTTGACGGTCTGGTTGGTCATGTACGAGGAGAGCGCCACCTGAACGGTCCACGCGCTCGGGTCCTGGCCGATCACCAGTGGCCAGAGGAAGGCGTTCCAGCCGCTGATGAAGGTGATCGTGGCGATCGCGGCGAAGAAGTTCAGGGAGTTCGGCACGACGACACGCCAGTACGCACCCCAGTAGCCGAGTCCGTCCACCCGTGCCGCCTCCTCCAGCTCCTTCGGGAACCCCAGGAAGTACTGCCGGAACAGGAAGCAGGTGAAACCACTGAAGAGCCCCGGGATGATGAGACCCCGGTAGGTGTCCACCCAGCCCAGCGACGAGACCAGCACGAAGCTGGGGACGAAGGTGACGGCGGTCGGGACCATCAGGGTCCCCAGGACGGCGTAGAAGACCTTGTTGGCGTGCTTGTAGGGGATGCGAGCCAGGCCGTATCCGGCGAGGGAGGCGACCAGCAGGGTGCCGATGGTGTGCAGGACGCCGATGATCGCCGAGTTCCACAGGGAGCGGGCGAAGTCGACGGTCGTGTCGCTGAACGGCTCGGTGATGTTGCCCCACTGGATGTCGGTGGGGAAGAACTGCCAGTCCGCGCCCGTGATCTCGGCGTCGGTGGAGAGAGCGTTGCGGAGGATCAGGTAGAAGGGGACGAGGAAGAGGACGGCCGCGACGGCGGTGGCGCAGTAGAGACCGGCCGAGCCGATGACGCCGCCGCGGCGGACGCGACGGGGCTTGGCGGGTTTCCGTACCTCGGGAGTTTTCCGTACCTCGCCAGTGGTGGTGGTCACTTGGTCTGCTCACCCCTTCCGAAGCCCATGATCCTGCCCTGGAGCAGGGTGACGACGCAGATCAGCAGGGTCAGGATCATCGCGCCCGCGCTTCCGGCGCCGTAGTCCTGGTTCTCGCCGAGGGCCGTCTCGTACAGCTCGACCAGCGGTGGACGGCCCCATGTGGTTCTCGACAGCAGGTTGAAGAACTCGTCGAAGGCCTGGAACGCCTGCACCAGGAGCAGCAGGATCACGGCCGTCGACGTGGCACGCAGCTGTGGCAGCGTGATGTACCAGAAGGTCTGCCGGCCCGGCTTCGCCCCGTCGATGGCGGCGGCCTCGTACAGGTTCTGCGGGATGTTCTGCAGGGCCGCCAGGAACAGGATCATGAAGAACCCGGCCTGGAGCCACAGCCGTACGGTCACGATGACCAGCCAGTACCAGGGCGGACTGGGGCTGGCCAGCCAGGCGATGCTGTCGATGCCGAACCAGCCGAGGACGGTGTTCATCAGGCCGAAGCGGACGCCGCTGAAGAGCGACATCTTCCAGATGAGCGCGGCGGCGACATAGCTCACGGCGGTGGGCAGGAAGAAGACCGAGCGGAAGAAGGCCCGCATGAACCGCAGCCGGTTCACCATCAGTGCCAGCCCCAGCGAGAGGGCCCAGGTGGTGGGCACGATGAACGCGGCGAAGACGGTGAAGGTGACCAGCGAGTCGGTGAAGCCCTCGTCGCTCAGCATGAACCGGTAGTTGTCGAAGCCGATGAACTCGCTCGGCGTGACCGTGAACCGGGCGTCGAAGAAGGAGAGCCAGAGGCTCCAGCCGATCGGGATGTAGACGAAGACGGCCAGTCCGATGAGGAACGGGCCGGTGAAGAGCCAGAAGTTGGCGGTGGGATTGCCCCGCAGCCGCCGCCGCGGCCGGGCCTGGGGGGCCTCGGCCGGGGCGGGGCTCGTGACACCGCGCTCGGTGGTGGTCGACATGTCGTGGTTACCTGTCCGACGGCCTAACCGAAGAGCTTCTTGAGCTCGCGGTTGATCTTGCCGTCGGCCTTGTCGAGCGCGGCCTCCGGGTCCCCCTCCTGGCGGACGCAGTCGGCGATGACGTCCTCGGTCGCGTCGATCATGCCCTGGGTGAAGCCGATGTTGTCGAAGTGGCCGTACTCACTGAAGAGCTGCACGCCCTCGGCCGGCAGACCCGACTTGAGCGCGTCGGCGGACTCGGCGATCGAGGTGCGCGGCGGGATGTGGAAACCGTAGGAGAGCGCCCAGTCCTCCTGGTACTCCTTCTGGTCGATCCACAGCCACTTCACGTATTCCTTGGCCTCGTCGACTCTGTCGCCCTTGGCGTTGACGAACATCGACCAGCCGCCGTTGTAGACCGAGGGCTTGCCGTCGTCCGTGACCTTCGGGAACGGGAAGATCCCGAGGTCGTCACCGAACGCCTCCAGCATCTGCGGCATCGCCCACATGCCGCACCACTGGATGGCGGTCAGGCCCTGGATGAGCGAGGACGGGTCCCAGGCGTCGGCCGGGGCGCCGACGAGGAGGTCGCCGCTGGTGAACAGCCCGCGCAGCTTGACCAGACCTTCCTTGACCCCCTCGGTGTGGTAGGCGATCTCGTTGTTCTCGTCGAGCGTGTCGGCGCCGGCCGCCCAGATCATCGGACGGACGATCTGGTGCAGTTCGTTGCCGAGGAAGACACCCTTCATGTCGTCGGTGGCGAGCTTGGCGGCGGCCTCGATCAGCTCGTCGAGCGTGGTCGGGACGTCGACGCCGGCGTCCTCCAGCAGCGACTTCCGGTAGAAGAAGAACTGCGGGTCGTCGATCATCCGGACGCCGTATATCTTCCCGTCGACCGTGTGCGAGGTGATGTCGGCCGGGTTGAAGTCGTCCTTGACCGGGTCGATGATGTCGGTCAGGTCCGCCACCTGGCCGCTCTGGACCAGCTGGATCTGCGGATGGAACTCGAACAGGTCCGGGGCCTTGTCCGTCAGCAGCGAGGAAAACAGCTTGCTCTCGAAGTTGTCGCCGGTGATCCACTGCGTGGACACGTTGGCCCCGTCGTAGGCGGCCGCGTACTTCTTGATGGCCTGCTCGGTCCCGGCCTCTCCGTACGCGTGGAAGTACTGCACCAGGGTGTCACCCGAACTGCCGCCTCCACGCCCGTTGTTGCTGCCGCACGCGGCCAGCGGGCCCATGGCGGCCAGGCCCAGCGCGGTGCGCAGGAGGGTTCGGCGGTTCCAGTTACTGCTGCTCATTGCCGACATGCTGACGTCCTTGTCCCTGAGTACGGCTACGGCTCTACGGCTCGGCGCCGGTTGGCTGAAACGGCGGTGCGGTGCGGGACGTTAACCTTCGGCTAAGGCTTCGGCAAGGGGTTGGACGAAGTCTGCTCGAAGCGTTGTGTCCGGTTCGGAATGACGAACAACGGTGCAAGGCAAGGGAGTTGTGAGACGGAAGAGGAGTGAGGGGCGGGGGAGGGGGGAAGAGGGCCGCCGGGTCAGGGGCCGACGGCCCTCGCTCATGGGGGCGCCCCGTGCATGGACGCCCTGGGGGTGGCTACCGCCTGGACCAGGCCTGGTTGGCCCCCGCGTTGCAGGTCCACAGGCCCACCCGGCTGCCGTCGGCCGTGGCCTGACCGCCCACGTCCAGGCACTTCCCGGACGCCTCACTGACGATCTGCCCGTTGGCGTTCAGCAGCCACCGCTGGTCGGCGGCGGCCGTGCAGTCGGCCGTGGCGAGACCCGAAGTCCCCGCCGTCAGGCACCCGTTCGCGCCCTTGAGGGTACCGTTCGCCGCGTACGACCAGTCCTGCGCGTCCTCACCCGTGCAGGTGGCGATCGCGGTGCCCGACGCGTCCGCCGTCAGGCACTTGCCGGACTGCTCGCCCTGCCAGGCACCCGTCACGGCCGAGGTGTCACGGCCCTTCTGGTCGAAGACGTACGTCGTGATGGAGCGCGGGGCCAGCGTCGCGGTGGCCGTCGAACCGCGCCGCACCGCCGGCTTGGCGACCTTCGCCCAGTCCTCGGTGGCGGAGGTGCGCACGGCCTGCCCGGCCCTCACCGGGGACTTGCTGTTGAAGTGCAGACTGAGCGGCGTCTCGGTGGAGTTGTGGTTGTTCACCACGACGACCCACTTGCCCTTGCTGTCGTACGTCGAGACCTCGACGCCCTCCGGCGCGCCCGTCACGTTGTGCGCGACCGAGCCCGGCTTCACGAACTTGCTGTACTGGCCGAGCGCGTAGTACCGCTTGGTGAAGTACAGGGTCTGGTTGCCGTTGGTGGCGTAGTCGGGGTCGTAGTAGATCAGCCCGTCGTTCCAGCCGTCGTCGTTCCGCGCGTACGGGTCGGTGCCGATCATCTCGGAGAGGGCGACCCACCACTGGAACGCCGAGTCGTGCGCGGTCGCGAAGTCCCTGTACATGATCCGGGACAGGTTCAGACCACCGTCGATGGTCGGGTCGTACTCCTTGGCCCAGCCCGTGCCACCCTGCCCGAAGCAGCAGATCTCGGTGGACCAGGACGGCTTGCCGATCGCCTTCGACGTCTCGTGGATCTTCGCCCGCTGGTCGTCACCGGGGTTGTTGTACGTGTGGTGGGCGAGCCTGTCGACGTACTGGGCCGTGCCCGGCTGCGTGATCCACTCCGGGAGCTCGGTGTTGAACTGCACCGTGCTGCTGGACTCGTCGGCGATGATGCCGGTCTTCTGCCCGCGCGCCCGCTGCTCGGCGCCGAGCGCCCGCACGATGTCGTCGCGCTGGTCGACGGGGACGAGCATGCCCTCCTGGCCGCACTCCTCGAAGCTGTTCGTCGGCTCGTTGAAGGGGCTGATGTAGGCGAACTTCGCGCCCCGCTCGGCGAAGTGGTCGGTCACGTCGGCGATGTAGCCGGCGAAGTCCTCCGTGTTCTCCGCCTTCAGATACCCGCCGCAGCTCTGCCCGTTGGTCTTCCACTCGGCGGGCGCGCTGTTCACGAACGCGATCAGATCCTCGACACCGTACGCGGCCGCGTACTTCAGGAACGTACGGCCGCCCTTGTCCCTGCGCCAGTCGTACGTGCCGTCGTCGTCGAGGAAGTCCTCGGGCGCGCGGGACGGAGTGGTGACGGCCGTACCGCCACCGCCGATGTTGTAGCGGTAGGAGCTGAGATCCAGGCCCTTCCGGGAGAACAGCAGCTTCGCCACCCGGGCCTGGACCCTCGGGTGGAATTTCGTGAGGTCGTTGACCCACCAGGCACCGGACGCGCCGATGTTCTCGATGGTCTGGGCCGCGTGCGGGGAGACCTCGGCGGCCACGGGGTCGGCGGCGCTCGCGGGCGGGGCGGACAGGAGAGGAACCGTGACGGCGAGCGTGGCGGCGGCCGTCAGCGTCAGGCGGAGGGATCTCCTGGTGGGGGTGGGGGAGTTGGTGCGCGGGCGTGGCATGTGCATCCCTTCCGTCGTCATGAAGGTGGTGCGGTACGGCTCGTGCGTCGTTGCGGAGGCGCCTTACGCGGATGGTGCGGTACGGCTCCTCGTGGGGGTCGCGCGTCGGGTGGGCCGCTGGCTGATCGAGGAGAGCGCGCCTTCCAGGGCGAAGGTCGCGGCTCCCAGGCACACCGGGTCGGTGGGAATGGCGGACAGGACGATCTCGGTGGCGGCCAGCGGACGTCCGAGCGCGTGCCGGGCGACCGCTTCACGGACCTCGCCCAGCAGCGGCTCGCCGAGCGTGGCCGCGACCCAGCTGCTGAGCACGACCACCTCGGGGTTCAGGAGATTCACCAGGTCCGCGATGCCGGCGCCCAGATAGCGGGCCGTGTCGCGGACGACCTTGAGGGCCACCGGGTCCCGCGCGGCGACCCCGCGGGCCAGCGCGTCGATGGTGGCGGTCTGGTCCTCGGGGTGCAGCAGGCTGCTCCGGGGGCTCAACTCCCGCAGGTTCAGCATGATTCCGGGCGCGCCGACGTACGTCTCCACACACCCGTGGTTGCCGCAGTGACACAGCCGCCCGTCGAGTACGAGGGTGGTGTGCCCCCACTCACCGGCGCTGTTGCTGACCCCGCGGTGCAGCCCGCCGCCGAGCACGAGCCCGGCTCCGACCCCCGTGCCGAGGTTGACCACGACCGTGTCCCCGCGCCCACGGGCGGCACCGAACCACATCTCGGCGACCGCGCAGGCGCGCAGCGGATTGTCCATGTACAGCGGGTACGCGATGTGCTCGGCGAGCAGGTCGAGCAACGGCACCTCGTGCCAGTCCCAGTTCGGCGCGTACTCGGAGATGCCGGTGGCCCGGTCCACCTGACCCGGCACGCTCACCCCGACGCCGAGCACGCGCGCGCCCTCGACCCCGGCCTGCGTGACCACCGCCCCGACGGCCGCGGCGACATGGCCGACTACCTGCTCCGGGCGGCTCTCACCGGGGCGCATGTCCTCGTCGGCCCGGGCCAGCACGTTCAGCGCCAGGTCGAACAGCTCGACCCTGACGTAAGTCTCCGCGATGTCCACGCCGATCAGCGCGCCGCCCGACGTGTTGACGGCCACGAGACCCCGTGGGCGGCCACCCGCCGAGTCCTCGAACCCGACCTCGGTGATCATCCGGAGGTCGAGCAGCTCACCGACGAGCGTGGCTACCGTGGCGAGGCTCAGCCCCGTCGCAGCCGCGAGCTCCTGCCGGGACGTGGGCGACTCGGCGATGATCTGGCGCAGCACCTCGTAGCGGTTCGCGGTGCGGATATCCCGTGAGGTGCGCTTCACCGACGACACGTTCCCCGACCCCTCTCAGGCCATGACGAGGCCCTTCGGCCCCGGCGCGGCGCAAGGCTATGGCCTGGTGGGGGTTTCGACAAGGGGTTAGGAAAGGGGGTTTATAAAGTCGGGGCGACCGCGGCGGTGGCTGGGGCAGTTGGCCGGCGGGCGTTGCGGGTACGTTCCTGGCATCCGCATTCCGAGGAGAACACCTGTGGCTGACCACCTGACCGTACTCACGACGACGGACAGCGCCGAGAGGGCTCAGACGCTGGCCACCAGCGCCGTTGACGCCGGCGTGGCGGCCTGTGCGCAGATCGACGGGCCGATCACCAGCGTCTACCGGTGGGAGGGCGAGGTACAGACCGACCAGGAGTGGCGAGTGCTGTACAAGACAACCGCCGAGCGGTACGCGGAGCTGGAGGCGCACATCAAGAGCGTCCACGACTACGACACCCCGGAGATCATCGCGACGCCGGTCACTCACGGGAGCGACGCGTACCTGTCGTGGGTGACGGAGGAGACGGCCAAGGGCTGATCAGGCGGCGAGTGCGGTGCGGATGTCGTCGGCGAGGTCTCGTGCCTCGCTGTGCTGCGGGGGCAGGAGTTCGGCGAATGAGGCCAGGCGCTTCCGTCCCGGGGTTGTTGGCGCGGTCGTCGCGGCATCCACGAAGCGGCGCCCCACTTCGACGCCCTGGTCCACGTCACCCGACACCACGTAGCCGGTGGCCGCGTCCGACAAGGCTGCGATCGACAGCATCGAGTCGTCGTCGCCGAGGTGGGCGAGGGCGTCCTGTGCGGTCTGCTCAAGGTCGCGGTGGTGCAGCCGCGCGTAGGTGGAGACCATCAGGGAGTACATACGGGGGCGTTGGCAGAAGCGGACCCATGCCTGTTCGTCATCGGGGTTGGCGTAGTCGAACGCCGTGGTGGCCCGGTCGAGGGACCGCACCGAGCCTTCCCGGTCACCAAGGGCGGCGGCTTCTTCGGCATCACGCCCGGCGAGCCAGGCACGTGCGGTGGCGTATCCGAGCCCACGTACATGCTCCTGCGCGGCGGCAAGCATCTCCCGGGCCTTGTCCCCTTCCACCGCGTAGGAGGCGTAGCCCATGGCCAGTGCCGCCACCGCCGGGTGTCCGGCCTCGCGGCCCGCTAGAGCGGCCGTCTTGCTGGGGACTGCCAGGCCGTGGTGATCGCCGTGCGCGCCCGCTTCACCAACACCCACACCACGGACGTACGCATGGCCGGAGCACAGTCCAACGCACCCGTGATCCGCGCCCTCGGCACCGCGCTGCGCGCTACACCGGCACAGTGCTGATGGTCACCAACCCGGTGGACCTGATGACCCGCCTGTTCGCCGAAGCCTCCGGCTGCAACCGGGTGTTCGGCATCGGCTCCCATCTGGACAGCGCCCGCTACCGCCTCACCCTGGCCCGCCTGTTGGACGTACCGCTGGACGCGGTGCATGGCCATGTGATGGGCGAGCACGGGGACGCCGCCGTGGTGTGCGTCTCGGCCACCACGGTCAACGGGCGGCCTCTGCCCGTCCCCCTCCAGGAGGTACGCGACGAGCTGACCACCCGACCGAAACGGATCAACGCCGGAATCGGCCGAACACGGTCCGGCCCGGCCGGCGCCGTCGTCTCCACGCTGCGCCTGACGCTCGGCGTGGACGACGGCCTGACCGAGTTGTCCGCGCCGTACCGGGACGGGTGGCTGGGAATTCCGTTGCGGTTCACCACGGGGCGTCCCCTACCGTGCCTACCTGCCCTGGACGCCACAGAGGCCCGCCAACTGGAGGCCGCCCACAACAAACTCCGCGCCGCCTACAGGATGTTGCGCGGCACCCCATCCAGTCCGCTTCCGACCGTGAGGAGCCTGTGACCACCTACGCCACCCGTCTGGACGCCGCCGATGTGTCCGTGTCCATCGTCTCCTCCACCCAGGCCGTCACCGACTGGTGCCGCCGCTACGTCGGGCCGTGGTGGAACGCCATGGAGGTGCCACCCGGGAGTGTCTGCGCGTCCCCGCTGGTCGTCGCCGACGTGGCCCCCCAGCAGTACGCGGACCTGGCGCTGGCGGTGAGCCAATCCCCCCACACGAGCACCACGTATGCCAGGACGCACACTCTGGTGGCCTGCGACGAGGCCGAGAGCGTCATCACAGCCGTTTCCCCGGAACAGTGCCTGGCATACAGGTGGGAGACCGTCACCGGGCGGCTGACCATCTACGGGTGCGATACCGAACCGGTGGCCACGGCCACCGCCCGCCTGGCGCGGGAGACCATGCGCGGGCTGCTCCTGCGCTCCGGTTGGGCCGTGCTCCATGCCTCCGCCGTCGCCCTGGACGGGCGGGTGATCCTGACGTTCGGGTCCAAGGGCGCGGGCAAGACCAGCACCGCCGTGGCGCTGGCCGCCCGCCATGCCTGGGAGCTGCTGGCCAACGACCGCGTTTTCGTCCGCCCCAACTCTGCCGGAGGCGTGGACGTGCTGCCTTGGCCCGCAGCCGCCGCCCTGGGCTTGGGGCTGCTGGATGCTTTGGGGTGGTTCGACGTGACCAGGGAACGGCTGGAGGCCGGGGAGTCCTTGCATCCCACCCAGGACCAGCGGGTGACGGACGCGTTGCTGGCCGGTCGGCGCGAACCGCTGTGGGACGGCAAGCGGGAGCTGAAAGCGCAGGTCTTCCCCGATCAGTTCCCGGCCTGGTTCGGCCTGGACCTTGCCATCGGCGGGCAGGCGGCCGCGCTGCTGTTCCCGCGTATCGAGCCCGGCGCAGCGCCGACCCTGGACGAGGAGGGTCGGAGACTGGGTGAAGGCGACTTCATGAACGGGAAGACCGAGGACCGCTACCCCGACGTGTTCGGGCTCGTACGCGTCGATGGCGGCGGCACCGCCGAGGCCCGCCAGGCAGTCACCCAGCGCCTGGTCGAGCTGCCCCACCACGCCATGGTCCTGGGGCACGACGTGGCCGCGAACGCCGACTTCCTGGTGAAGCTCGCCGCCGGGTAGGTGCCGAGCACACGGCAGCGGGAGTGTGACAGTCTTCCGAAGACTGTCACACTCCCGCTGCGTACTCCTGCCCGGCGGATCCGCCAAAGGTTGTGGGACGGCGGGGGCGAACAACTCCCGTACGAGACGCCCGATGCCACCAGGCTGAAGTTCGCCTCAGCCCCCGAGCACGCCGCGCACGAACGCGTTCCGGAACTTCTCCACCGGATCCAGCTCATCCGCCAGCCCCCGGAACGCCCCCAGCCGCGGATACCGCCCCGCACCACCCCCGCCGGTACCGCGACCTTCCCCCAATGCGGCCGTGCCTCCAAGGACTCCAGTGCCGCCTCCACCCGCCTCGCGGAATGGGCCCTCGGCGATGATGTCGAAGCGCTGGCCTCCGGACATGCGAAACAGCGGGCGTTGGTCGTCTTGGACCCGGCAGTCGGCCATCTCGCGGCCGGGAGAGTCGAGGCCGTATTCGCCCTTGCATCCAGGGCATTGGATACAGGACTCCAGTACCGTTCCGGCCGGATCGTAGAGCGCTCACGCGCGGTGCGCCGGTCACTGTCGCTGACGTCACCGCCCAAGGTGGTGCGTGACTTCGATGAACGCTTTCACGGCGTCTACCTGTAGGAGGAAGCGTCCATGCGCGTCGGGATCACCGGGCACCGGGGGCTGAGCCGAGACGTTGAGCAGCAGGTTCGGCAGCTTCTCGAAGGGGCCATTCGCGAGTTCGATGCAACCGAGTTGGTCGGCATCTCGTGCATCGCGGACGGTCCGGATGCGTGGTTCGCTGAGGCCGTACTCAAGCACGGGGGAAGCCTCGAAATCGTCGTTCCCGCCGAGCAGTACCGCGAGAGCCTCTCGGAAAGCCACTGGCCGGTCTATGACGAGCTGATGCGTCATGCGGCAGAAGTGCACCACACCGGTATGAAAGCGTCGGACTCTCAGGCGCACATGGCGGGCAGTGAGATCCTTGTCGGACTGGCCGACGAACTGTTCGCCGTGTGGGACGGGAACCCGGCGTGGGGATACGGCGGTACTGCCGACGTGGTGTCCTACGCCCAGCGGATTGGGGTCCCGGTGCGCGTGTTGTGGCCGGAGGGCGCGACGCGTGAGTAAGCGGCTTCGTCGTGGGCCTCAGGCGAAGAGGCTGATCGGGGTGCCGGAACGGTGCTGCTGCGCCGGTCACGTAGTCCAGTTCGCGCATGGCCTTGAGGACCTTGGCGCGGGTGGTGGCGGCGACCGGGTAGGTGCCGCCGAGGACGCGGGAGACGGTCGAGGCGGAGACGCCGGCCCGTGCGGCGACGTCCCGTACCGTCGAGGCGTCCCTGCCCGCTTCGGAGTCCGTCTTCTTCGCCACCGGCCGGCTCCCCTTCCCGGGATCGCGCAGGTCACCTTACGAGACGGCCCGGAAGCCCCGCGCCGTGGTCTCCTGCCACATCTCCCGTCGTACGAGCATCACCACAGATCACGGCGCCGACTCCCGCTCGCGCTCCGGCGCGTGGGCGGCGGCTGCGCCGGTCATGCCATGCGCTCCAGTACGGCACGGTCGATCGCGTGCGCCAACTCCCGTCCGGTGAGCAGCCGTTCGGCCTCCTCCGCGATCGCACGCCCGAGCCGGGCCAGCTCGTTGCCCTGGGAACCGGCGAGATGCGGGGTCATGAAGACGTTCGGCAGGTCGAAGAGCGGGGAGTCGGAGGGCAGCGGCTCGGGGTCGGTCACGTCGAGGATCGCGCTGATCCGCCCGGCGCGCAGCTCCTCGATGAGGGCGTCGTGGTCGATGAGGGCGCCGCGGGCGGTGTTGATGAGGGCCGATCCGTCGGGCATCAGGGCGAGTTCGCGGCGGCCGACGAGGTGGCGGGTCTCCGGGGTGTCCGGGGCGTGGACGGTGACGATGTCGGAGGTGCGCAGCAGTTCGTCCAGCGGCAGGAGCCGGACGCCGAGCGCGGCGGCCTCCTCCTCGTCGACGTACGGGTCGGCGAGGCTCACCCGCAGGTCGAAGGGGCGCAGTAACTCGATCAGGCGGCGGCCGATGCGGGAGGCGCCGATGACGCCGACGCGTCGGCCGTAGTTCCCGATGCCGGGGACGAGTCCCCAGCCGGGGAAGGTACGTTCGGCCCTCAGCCGCTCGCGGTACGCGAAGAGGTCCTTGCCCGCGAGCAGGATCATGGCGAGCGTGTACTCGGCGACGGGCCGCGCGTTGGCGCCCGCCGCGGAGGAGACGGTGATCCCCCGCTCCCAGACCGCGGGTGTGGTGAAGCTCTTCACCGAGCCCGCCGAGTGCAGGACCGTGCGCAGCCTGGGCGCCGCGTCGAGAACCGTCTCGTCGAGGGCCGGGCAGCCCCAGCCGGTGACGAGGACTTCCACCTCTGCGAGCACCTTCCGCACACGGGGGTCGGCGAAGTCCTCGGCCACCACAGCGGGATCGATTTCTACGGCGCCACACAGGCTCGCCAGGACATCCGGCGGGAAGATCTGGGGAACGTTCTCGGCGGTCATGGCGAAGAGAGCCAGGGGGCGCTCGGTCAAGGAAGTGACCTTCCGCATCGGCGAATTGGGGACAGCAACCGGTCTCTACGGTAGGTGTCGGCGCGCGAGAGCGGCAACGGGAGGGGAGAGGGGCGGCGAGCGGCCCGTCCGGCGGAGGGCAGGATGGCATCACCTCACCGGGAAGGACGAGCCGCATGACCGAGACCTTGACCAATTGGGCCGGCAACATCACGTACACGGCCAAGGAACTGCACCGACCGCACTCGATCGCCGCGTTGAAGGCCCTGGTGGCGGACAGCGCGAAGGTGCGGGTCCTCGGCAGCGGGCACTCCTTCAACGAGATCGCCGAGCCGGGGAGCGAGGGCGTGCTGCTCTCGCTGACGAGGCTGCCGCCGGCCATCGACGTGGACACGGCGGCCCGTACGGTACGGGTCGGGGGCGGCGTCCGGTACGCGGAACTCGCCGCCACGGTGCACCGGCACGGGCTGGCCCTGCACAACATGGCCTCGTTGCCGCACATCTCGGTGGCGGGCTCGGTGGCGACCGGCACGCATGGTTCGGGGGACGGCAACGGGCCGCTCGCCGCCGCCGTGCGCGAGGTCGAACTGGTCACGGCCGAGGGCTCCGCCCTGACCATCGCGCGCGGGGACGCCCGTTTCGACGGCGCCGTCACCTCTCTGGGCGCCCTCGGGGTCGTCACCGCGCTGACCCTCGACCTGGAGCCCGGCTACGAGGTGAGCCAGCACGTGTACGTCGAACTCCCCCTCACCGGGCTCGACTTCGCGGCGGTGGCGGCGACGGCGTACAGCGTGAGCCTGTTCACCGACTGGAAGCAGCCGGGGTTCAACCACGTCTGGCTCAAGCGGCGCACCGACCAGCCGCCGCCCGACTTCCCCTGGGCCGCGCCCGCGACCGAGGCGGTACACCCCGTACCGGGAATGTCCGCGGTCCACTGCACCGAGCAGTTCGGCGTGCCGGGGCTGTGGCACGAGCGACTCCCGCACTTCCGGGCGGAGTTCACGCCGAGCGCCGGGGCCGAGCTCCAGTCGGAGTACCTGGTGCCGAGGTCGTACGCTGTCGACGCGCTGCACGCCCTAGACGCGATCCGTTCCGTGGTCGCGCCCGTCCTCCAGATCTGCGAGGTGCGGACGGTCGCCGCCGACGCGCAGTGGCTCAGCCCCGCGTACGGGCGGGACTCGGTCGCGCTGCACTTCACGTGGGTGGACGACCGGGACGCCGTGCTGCCGGTGGTGCGGCGGGTCGAGGACGCGCTGGAGCCCTTCGCCGCGCGGCCGCACTGGGGCAAGGTGTTCGCGGTGCCGACGGCCTTGGTGCGGGGACTGTACCCGCGGCTGGGGGCGTTCCGGGGGCTGGCGGACGAGCTGGATCCGGCGGGGAAGTTCCGCAACGAGTTCGTACGGGAGGCGCTGGGCGGGTGAGGCTGCCGGGCGAGGAGCGGACCGTGAGCGGACGGTGCCGGGCGAGGAGCGGATGGTGAGCGGCCCGCGCGGGGTGGTGCTGGTCGCGGTACCAGCGCCTACCACCGCCGACACGTGCGGGCCCCGAAGGGGACCCGGCGCCGAGGGCGCCCCGGCGTGGGCATACCGTGAGGAGTCGTACGCCTGAGCCGGGAGGAGATACGGGATGGGCAGCCGCACCGCGCTGGTCGAGGATCTGATGGAGCGCTTTCCGCATGTGCCGCGGGAAGCCGTCTTCAAGGAGGACCTGCTGCGCGGCGGTGTGGCCTTCGACCCGTCCGCGCTGAGTGACAATGAGGGTGGCGAGGTCAAGCCGAAGTCGTACTTCATCTTCTCCTTCGACCACGGCACCCTGCCCGAGCTGGGCGAGGCCGCGCTCAGGCGCCCGCCCGAGGAGATCATCCTCACCGGGGGGCCGTACGACCTGCGGCGGACCGTCGTCTCCGTACGTGTGAACCCCTCGTCGCCGTATCGTGTGGCGGCGAACGAGGACGGGATGCTGGGGCTGTATCTCGACAGGAAGCGGATCGCGGACGTCGGGGTGCCGCCGATGCCGGAGTACTACCGGCACACCCTCTCCAACGGGAAGTCCGTGATGGAGGTGGCCCCGACGATCCAGTGGGGTTATCTGATCTACCTCACCGTCTTCCGCGTCTGCCAGTACTTCGGCGCCAAGGAGGAGTGCCAGTACTGCGACATCAACCACAACTGGCGCCAGCACAAGGCGGCCGGGCGGCCCTACACGGGCGTGAAGGACGTCGAGGAGGTCCTCGAAGCCCTGGAGATCATCGACCGGTACGACACCGCCAGGGCGTCCACCGCGTACACGCTGACCGGCGGCGCGATCACCAGGACGGTCGCCGGGCGGGACGAGGCCGACTTCTACGGGCACTACGCCAAGGCCATCGAGGAGCGGTTCCCGGGCCGGTGGATCGGCAAGGTGGTCGCGCAGGCGCTGCCGCGGGACGACGTGCAGCGGTTCAAGGACTACGGCGTGCAGATCTACCACCCCAACTACGAGGTGTGGGACCGGCGGCTGTTCGAGCTGTACTGCCCCGGCAAGGAGCGGTACGTCGGCCGTGACGAGTGGCACAAGCGCATCCTCGACTCGGCCGAGGTCTTCGGCGCGCGCAATGTGATCCCCAACTTCGTGGCGGGCGTCGAGATGGCCGAGCCCTTCGGCTTCACCACCGTCGACGAGGCGATCGAGTCGACCACCGAGGGGCTGCGGTTCTTCATGTCCCACGGCATCACGCCCCGCTTCACCACCTGGTGCCCGGAGCCCACGACCCCGCTGGGCAAGGCCAATCCGCAGGGTGCGCCGCTGAAGTACCACATCCGGCTCCTTGAGGCGTACCGCGCGACGATGGACGACTTCGGGCTGTCGTCCCCGCCCGGATACGGCCCGCCCGGCCCGGGGCACGCCGTCTTCTCGGTGAGCTCGTTCATGGACAGCCTGCCCGCGCGGGAGGAGACGCCGGCGCCGAGCCGGGCGTGATCCATACCGGCGCGTGATCCACACCGGGGCGTGATCCGTACCCGATTCGATTCGGGCGGGCGGGGATCGATACGTCTGGCGCTTTCTTCCGTATAACTCTCGTAGCAAGGAGGAGTGGATCCAGGAGCGGTCGTGCAGGAGTGGTCGCGCGCAACCGCCGGTAACCACATGTGAATACGTGGCTTGTCAGTTGTGTGGGAATCGTGAAAAGCTCTGGCCTCGTCGCGAGACATTCCGCCAACTCTCCCTCGAAGAGGGTGAGTTGGTGAGTTGACGCATCCGTGGACGCCGTTGAAGCAGGAGTTCCCCCCATGCCCGACCTGCCGAAGCCCCAGGACGCGACCGAGGCCGCGCTGCTCTCGGAGTGCTGGGACGCGGTGCTGTCGTACGCCGACCTGTGCACGTCCGGCTCGTCCGCGGCCGCTCAGCTCGCGACCGAGTCGTTCACCCTCGGTATCCGTGAGGCGCGGGAGGCCGAGGAGCGGGCCGTCCGGGGCGCGGGGCGGCGGGAGCTGCGGCTGCCCCGGATCCCCTTCCTGCTGGCCTCGGTCCGCACCACGGCCGCCGCCTGGGAGACCCACGGGCAGGGCCACCGCCTCGACCCCGACCTGCGTCTGTGGCTCAACTCCGCCAAGGCCGCCCGCTACACCGGGCCGCCCCTGCACCGCCCGCTCGCGCTGCGCGGCCTGCGGGACATGCAGGAACCGGACGCCGCCCTGCTGTGGCTGGCCGAGGTGGAGGCATTACCGCTGCCCCTGGTGGCCCGGCGGCTCGGGCTCGACCCGGTGTCCGCGGCGACCGAACTCGACCAGGTGCGGGCGCTGTTCCGGGACCGTTGCCACCGCGACCACCTCGACACGCCCATGGACGCCGCCTGCCGCAGTTATGCACGGCTGCTGGACGCGGTCACCCGCTCGCCCGGTGCCGAGACCCCCGAGGATCTGTCGAGGCACCTCGCCACCTGTGTGGAGTGCGCCGAGGCCGCGGCCTGTCTGCGGCTGCACGGCGGTGGACTGCCCGCCGCGCTGGCGGGCGGAGTGATCGGCTGGGGCGGCCTCGCCTACCTCGAACGGCGGCGCCGCGCCGCGGAGGCGGGTCTGAGCCCCGGCCGCGCGGACTCCTCGGGCATGGACCGGGGGCTGTCGCCGGGCAGGGAGCGCAAGCCGCGCGTGGGGCGCACCGGCATCCTGGTCGCCGCCGCGATCGTGTCGGTCCTCGCGCTCACGGTCTCCCTCATGCCCTTCGGCTCCGAGGGCGGCGACACGGCTCAGGCCCAGGGCGACACCGACAGCCGTACGCCCGTGGCCAACCAGGAGCTGCCCCCGCCGCCGACCGTGGCACCCCTGCCGACCGACACCTCGGGCGACCCGTCGGAGCTGCCGCGCGCGGACGCCACCACCCAGGCCGAGCCGGAGCCCCAGGGCGACGCCTCGTCCACCGCCCAGGTCACGTACCGGCCGGTCGAGCCCTCGGGCTCCACGGACGCCTCCTGCCGGCTGCGCTACGAGATCGTCAACGAGTGGCCGGACGGCTTCCAGGCCGCGGTCACCGTCACCTCCGCCTCGGCGCTCGACGGCTGGCGGATCGACTGGACCTTCACCGACGGCCAGCGCGTCACGCAGATGTGGGACGGCGACTTCGACCAGGTCGGCTCCCGCGTCGTCGCCACGGCCGCCCACTACAACAGCAGCGTCACCGAGGGTGACACCTTCGGCGTGGGCTTCCTCGCCTCCTGGGCGGGCGACAACTCCACCCCGAGCGACTTCACGCTGAACGGGGAGAGCTGCACGATGGTTGGCTGAAACACGGGGAGGACGGGTTGCCGCCACGGGCGGTGGCCCGTCCCGCGTGTCTCAGCTGAGCTCGGCGAAGGCCTCCACGGCGTGCGTCTTGCCGGTGACGACGATGACGTCGTCCTTCTGCACGACGGTCTCGGCGGTCGCGTACGTGAAGGCCTCGCCCGCGCGTTTGATGCCGACGACCGTGATGCCGTACTTGCTGCGGACCTGGCTCTGGCCGAGGGGGACACCGGTGGCGATGCCCGGGGCGACGGTCTTCACCAGGGCGTAGTCGTCGTCGAACTCGATGAAGTCCAGCATCCGGCCGGTGACCAGGTGGGCGACGCGCTCGCCCATCTCGTGCTCGGGCAGGACGACGTGGTGGACGCCGAGGCGTTCGAGGATCTGGCCGTGCTGGCGGCTGATGGCCTTGGCCCAGATGTTGGGCACCCGGGCCTCCAGCAGGTTGGAGCTGACCAGGATGCTCGCCTCGATGTCGGTGCCGATGCCGACCACGGCGCTGGTGAACTCGTGGACGCCGAGCTGGCGCAGGGCCTGGTCGTCGGTGCAGTCGGCGACGGCGGCGTGGGTGAAGTCGTCGCTGTACTTCTGCACGAGGTTCCGGTCGGTGTCGATGCCGAGTACGTCCCAGCCGCGCCGCATCAGCTCACTGGCGAGGGAGGAGCCGAAACGGCCCAGGCCGATGACGGCGACCCGCTGGTCGTCGCCCCGGGTCTGGGTCTCGGCGAGACGCTTGCGGCGCCGGTGGCGCAGGGAGTGCAGGTAGTTAACCAATGACGGGTCGCTCCTCGGGCAGTTCGTAGCGTCGGGTGCGCTCGCGCAGGGCGAGGGCCGAGACGAGGGTGATGGGGCCGAGACGGCCGACGAACATCAGGCCGGTGATCAGCAGTTGGCCGGCCGTCGGAAGATCTCCGGTGATGCCGGTGGACAGGCCCACGGTGCCGAAGGCCGAGACGACCTCGAACAGTACCCTCTCGAACGGCTCGTCCATGAGCACGAGCAGGGCGATGGTGGAGGCTATGACGAGGCCGATGCCGAGCAGCGCGACGGTCAGCGCCTGGCGCAGTGCGTGCGGGGCGAGCCGGCGGCCCAGCACCGCGGAGTTCGGTTCGCCGCGCACCTCGGCGAGCATCGCCGCGGCCAGCACCGCGAACGTCGTCACCTTGATGCCGCCCGCGGTTCCGGCGCTGCCGCCGCCGACGAACATCAGCACACACGTCATCAGCAGCGTCGAGGCGTGCATCGAGCCGACATCCACGGCGTTGAAGCCGGCCGTGCGCGACATCGTGGAGTGGAAGAACCCGTCGAGGATCTTCCCGGCCACGGCGTGCGGGCCGAGCGTGCCGGGGTTCGACCACTCCAGCAGACAGGTCAGCACGGTTCCGCCGGTCAGCAGCACGGCTGTGGTGATCAGTGTCAGCTTGGTGTGCAGGCTCCAGTTGCGGCGCCCGGTCGTACGCTGCCGGTTGCGGTGGCGCAGGAGCTCCAGCAGGACCGGGAAGCCGATGCCGCCCAGAATCACGGCGGTCGCGACCGGCAGTGTGACCCAGGGGTCCTGGGAGTAGCCGCTGAGGCTGTCGGCGTGCAGTCCGAAGCCGGCGTTGTTGAACGCCGACACCGCGTGGAAGTAGCCGAGGTACAGGGCGTCGCCGATGCTCTGGCCGTATCCGTATCGGAAGCGCAGCGCCAGGATGGCCCCGACCGTGAGTTCGACGATCAGCGTGGTGCCGGCCACGCCGAGCAGCACCCGGCGTACGTCACCGATGCCGAGGCTCTTGGTCTCCGCCTGCGCGTGCAGCTGCATGCGCAGGCGCAGTTTCCCGGAGACGAGGAGGGCGAGGAGCGACGCCATCGTCATGATGCCGAAACCGCCGAGCTGGAACAGGGCGAGGATCACGCCTTCACCGAAGCCGCTCCAGTACGTTCCCGTGTCCACGACGACCAGACCGGTGACGCACACGGCGGAGGTGGCCGTGAACAGCGCGGTCACGAAGCCGGCCGCCGCGCGGTCCTCGCTGGCGAAGGGAAGCGACAGCAGCGCCGTACCCATCAGGATCACCACGGCGAACGCCAGCACACCCGCGCGGGCGGGGTGGGTGGTCAACAGCGACGGCCGCGACCGTAGGCGCGTCATCAGTCCTGCCATCGCCTGCCACTTCCCACTCGTCTCGGCACCTGTGCCCCCTTTGCGCCCGGCATGAGGGACTCGTCAAGATCCCGGCCGCACACCTTACCCGGAGTGACGACGGAGGGAACGCCTCCGGTGCGGTTGTCGCCGCAGGTCACCCCGCGTGCCCGGTCCCGAGCCGCCCTCCGGTGCGGTTTTCCCAGGTCGGAAGGGGGCCGTTAGAGAGTCGTCAAAGGCGTGGCGATGGCCGTATGAGGAGTGTCAAGGGAGGGTGCGGGCGGTCGAAACAGGGGTTTCCTCTAAGAGTCCGTACCTCTCCTCTCCACAACCAGGAGCTCACGATGGCCGACGTGGCCTTCCTCGTCACCGCGGTCGCGGTCTTCGCGCTGGTGGCGTTCATCGCGAAAGGGGTGGCGAAGCTGTGACCGCCGAGAACGCCGTCGGCCTGGTCATCGCCGTCGCCCTGCTGGGTTACCTCGTCCTCGCCCTGATCTTCCCGGAGAGGTTCTGAGCCGCCCCCATGAGCCCCGCTCTTGCCGATGTGCTCCTGGTGACCGCGCTGATCGGCGCGCTCGCCCTGGCGCACCGCCCGCTCGGCGACTACATGGCCGCCGTCTACAGCTCCACGAGACACCTCCGCGCCGAGAAGTGGATCTACCGCTCGGTGGGTGCCGACCCCGACGCGGAGATGCGCTGGCCCGCCTATCTGCGCGGGGTGCTGGCCTTCTCCGCGGTGAGCGTGCTGTTGCTCTATGTGACGCAGCGTGTGCAGGACAGGCTGCCGCTGTCACTGGGCTTCAAGCCGATCACCCCGGACCAGGCGTTCAACACCGCCGCGTCCTTCGTCTCCAACACCAACTGGCAGTCGTACTCGGGCGAGACGGCCATGAGCCATGTCACCCAGACCGCCGGGCTCGCTGTGCAGAACTTCGTCTCCGCGGCGGTCGGCATCGCCGTCGCGGTGGCGCTCGTACGGGGCTTCGCGCGCTCCCGCACCGGGAACCTGGGCAACTTCTGGGCCGACCTGGTGCGCGGCACCGTCCGCATCCTGATCCCGCTGTCCGCGGTCGCGGCCGTCATCCTGATCGCAGCGGGGGCCGTCCAGAACTTCGGCGACATCCACACGGTCACCACGCTGACCGGGGACAGGCAGGCCATCAGCCCCGGCGCGGTGGCGTCCCAGGAGGCCATCAAGGACCTGGGCACCAACGGGGGCGGCTACTTCAACGCCAACTCCTCCCATCCCTTTGAGAACCCGAATGGTTTGACCAATGGATTCGAGATCTTCCTGCTGCTGGTGATCCCGTTCTCGCTGCCGCGCACCTTCGGCAGGATGGTCGGCAGCGTGCGCCAGGGCTACGCGATCCTCGGCGCGATGGGCCTCATCTGGCTCGTCGCCGTCGTCCTGGTGACCTGGATCGAGTACGCCCACCCGGGCACCGCCTCGCAGCTCGCGGGCGGCTCGATGGAGGGCAAGGAGCAGCGCTTCGGCGAGGGCCCGTCCTCCCTGTTCGCGGTCTCCACGACCATGACCTCGACCGGCTCGGTCGACTCCTTCCACGACTCGTACCAGGGACTGTCCGGCGGGGTGCTGCTGCTGGGCATGATGCTCGGCGAGATCGCACCCGGCGGGGTCGGCTCCGGTCTCTACGGCATGCTCGTCATGGCGGTCATCGCGGTGTTCCTCGCCGGTCTGATGGTCGGCCGCACACCGGAGTACCTCGGCAAGAAGATCGGCAGCCGGGAGATCAAGCTGGCGGCCTGCTACATCCTCATCACCCCGGCGCTCGTGCTGATCGGCACGGCGCTGGCGATGGCACTCGGCACGGGCGAGTCGTCGATGACCAACGCGGGGGCGCACGGCTTCTCCGAGGTCCTGTACGCCTACACCTCGGCCAGTAACAACAACGGCTCCGCCTTCGCGGGCTTCGCCGCCGACACCCCGTACCACAACACGGCGCTGGGCCTGTGCATGCTGCTGGGCCGGTTCCTGCCCGTGGTGTTCGTGCTGGCGCTGGCGGGCTCGCTCGCCCAGCAGAAGCCGGTCCCGGCCACGGCGGGCACCCTCCGCACGGAGAAGCCGCTGTTCACCGGCCTGCTGGTGGGCGCGATCCTCATCATCGCCGGACTGACCTTCTTCCCGGCCCTCGCGCTGGGCCCGCTCGCCGAGGGGCTGGCGGCATGACCACCGACATCAAGAAGCACGAGGATTCGATGTCCACTCCGACACTCGCGCCCCACCAGGACGCACCGACCGGGCGCAGGCCCGCCGGGCGGGTCGGCGGGGGGATGTTCGAACCGAAGCAACTGATCCGGTCGCTGCCGGACGCCTTCCGCAAGCTCGACCCGCGGGTCATGGTGAAGTCGCCGGTCATGTTCGTCGTGCTGATCGGCTCGGTGCTCACCACCGTGCTGGCCGTCGAGGACGCGGGCGACTGGTTCGGCTGGACCATCGCCGTCTGGCTCTGGCTGACCGTGCTCTTCGCCAACCTGGCGGAGGCGGTCGCCGAGGGCCGCGGCAAGGCGCAGGCCGACACCCTGCGCAAGGCCAAGACCGACACCGTGGCGCGCAGGACCGACGGGACCGTGGTCCCCGGCACCGAGCTGAACGTCGGCGACCTGGTCGTCTGCCAGGCGGGCGACATCATCCCCGGCGACGGTGACGTCGTCGAGGGGGTCGCCTCGGTCGACGAATCGGCGATCACGGGTGAGTCGGCCCCCGTCATCCGCGAGTCCGGCGGCGACCGCAGCGCCGTCACCGGCGGTACGAAGGTGCTCTCCGACCGGATCGTCATCAGGATCACCACGAAGCCCGGCGAGACCTTCATCGACCGGATGATCAACCTGGTCGAGGGCGCGGCACGGCAGAAGACGCCCAACGAGGTCGCGCTGAACATCCTGCTCGCCTCGCTGACCATCGTCTTCCTGCTCGCGGTCGTGACGCTCAAGCCGTTCGCGATCTACGCGGGCGCCGACGACCAGACCTCCCTGATCGTGCTCACCGCGCTGCTCGTCTGCCTGATCCCTACGACGATCGGCGCGCTGCTCTCGGCGATCGGCATCGCGGGCATGGACCGGCTCGTCCAGCGCAACGTACTGGCCATGTCCGGCAGGGCGGTCGAGGCGGCCGGTGACGTCTCCACGCTGCTGCTCGACAAGACCGGCACCATCACCCTCGGCAACCGGCAGGCCGCCGAGTTCGTGCCGGTACGGGTGACCACGGCCGCCGAGCTCGCGGACGCCGCCCAGCTGTCGTCGCTGGCCGACGAGACACCCGAGGGCCGCTCCGTCGTCGTACTGGCCAAGGAGCGGTACGGGCTGCGCGAGCGGCACCAGGGCGAGCTGGCGCACGCCGAGTGGATCGCCTTCACCGCGCAGACCCGGATGTCGGGCGTGGACGTGGACGGCAGGAAGATCCGCAAGGGGGCGACCGGTTCGGTTCTCGCCTGGGTGCGGGAGCGGGGCGGTGAGGTCGCCGGGGACGCGGTCGAGTCGACCGAGCGGATCTCCGAAGCCGGAGGTACGCCGTTGCTCGTGGCGGTCGAGGACGCCGACGGTGCTCGGGTGCTGGGCGTGATCCACCTCAAGGACGTCGTCAAGGAGGGCATGCGGGAGCGGTTCGAGGAGCTGCGCCGCATGGGCATCAAGACGGTCATGATCACCGGCGACAACCCGCTGACCGCCAAGGCCATAGCGGACGAGGCCGGCGTCGACGACTTCCTCGCCGAGGCCACCCCCGAGGACAAGATGGCGCTCATCAAGCGGGAGCAGGCGGGCGGCAAGCTGGTCGCGATGACCGGTGACGGTACGAACGACGCCCCCGCTCTGGCCCAGGCGGACGTCGGCGTGGCCATGAACACCGGTACGTCGGCCGCCAAGGAGGCCGGCAACATGGTCGACCTCGACTCCAACCCGACCAAGCTCATCGAGATCGTCGAGATCGGCAAACAACTCCTCATCACCCGGGGCGCGTTGACGACGTTCTCCATCGCCAACGACGTGGCGAAGTACTTCGCGATCATCCCGGCGATGTTCGCCGTCGCCCACCCCTCGCTCGACAGGCTCAACATCATGGGCCTGTCCTCGCCGGAGTCGGCGATCCTGTCCGCGGTCGTCTTCAACGCGCTGGTCATCGTCGCGCTGGTGCCGCTGGCCCTGAAGGGCGTGCGCTACCGGCCGATGAGCGCGGACCGGATGCTGCGCCGCAACCTCGGGATCTACGGGCTGGGCGGGCTGGTCGCGCCCTTCATCGGCATCAAGATCATCGACGTACTCATATCCCTGATCCCCGGGCTGTAACTCCTTAATTCCTTCATTCCTTGAAAGCGTGCTGACCGCCATGAACAACTCCGTCACCAACACCGCCCGGACGCTCTGGGCCGCCCTGCGCATGCTGCTGGTCCTCACCGTGGTCACCGGCGTCCTCTATCCGCTGGCGGTCACCGGAATCGGCCAACTCGCCTTCCACGACCAGGCGAACGGCTCGATGCTCACGGCCGACGGCAAGGAGGTCGGCTCCGCGCTGATCGGCCAGAGCTGGAACATCAAGGGCACGGACGATCCCGACCCGAAGTGGTTCCAGGGCCGCCCCTCGAACAGCGGCTACGACCCGCTGGCCACCGGCTCCGGCCAGCTCGGCGCGAGTGATCCGAGGCTCGTCGAGGCGGTCCGGGCCGCCAAGGACCAGGTCGCCGCGTTCAACGGTGTTCCCGAGACCGAGGTCCCCGCGGACGCGGTCACCGGCTCGGCCTCGGCGATCGACCCGGACATCTCCCCGGCGTACGCAGCCATCCAGGTCGGGCGCGTGGCCGAGCACAACGGGCTGAGCGTCCAGCGGGTGCGGCAGCTCGTCGACGAGCACACCGAGGGCCGCACGGCCGGCTTCATGGGCGAGCCGCACGTCAACGTCCTGAAGCTCAACATCGCGCTCAGGGAACTGGCGGGCAACGGCTGACGAGGCCTGACGTTCCGCTGGTGCGCTCTTAACGGGAATCGGCATACAGGTGCCAGGGAACATTGCCGGAATCCGGCAGTGCGAGCGCGTGACCGATCCGGGCATCATGGCGTCGGGGGAGCCGAGGGGCTGGTCCCGGTGCCGGACACCGGCAGGTACCGCGCACCGGGACCGCCCCCGCACGCTGCCATGACGCGACGACGTTGAGGGATCGGGGGTTGGACGATGGACACGCTGCTCGAAGCGGCCACCGGGCTTCCCACGATCCTGTTCACCGCCGCGCTGGTCGTGGTCGTCGGCTTCTGGCTGCTGGTCGCCGTCGGCGCCACCGGCTCCCGTCTGTTCGACGAGGACGCGGATCTCGATGCCTGGGGCACGGGCGGGGTGCCGGTCGCGGTGGCCTTCTCACTGCTGACGGCGTTCGCCTGGTTCCTCAGCCTCGGCGGGACCGTCCTGCTGGAGCCGGTCGCCGCCTCGGGAGTGCCCCGGGCACTCACCGGCCTGGTCGTACCGGTCGCCGCGCTGCTCGCCGCCTGGCGTCTGACCCGCTGGGCCGTACGGCCGCTGCGCCGCTTCTTCCCGGACGAACCCGGGCCGTCCCGGCCCGACGTGGTGGGGCTGAGTCCCACCCGGCGCACGGGACGGGCCGACGAGGTCCCCGGCCGGGACGACTCCGCGCCGGCCCCGCGCAGGTCCGCCGCCTGACCGAGGACCCGCCGCTTCCTCACCCTCTTCTTCGCCTTCTTCTTCCTCACTTCACCGAGGTCTCTTCATGGATGCCATCACCTGGGGCATCGGCGCGCTCGTCGCCGCTGTCCTGATCATCGCCGTCGTCATGCTGTTCGTCGCCCGGCTCTTCCGCAAGGTGGAGCAGGGCAAGGCACTGATCGTCTCCAAGATGCGGAAGGTCGACGTGACCTTCACCGGGCAGGTCGTGCTGCCCGTGCTGCACAAGGCCGAGGTCATGGACATCTCGGTGAAGACCATCGAGGTCACACGGGCCGGCCGCGAGGGGCTGATCTGCCAGGACAACATCCGCGCGGACATCCGCATCTCGTTCTTCGTACGGGTCAACAAGACCGCCGAGGACGTCATCAGGGTCGCCCAGGCCGTCGGCACGGCACGCGCCAGCGACCGGGACACGCTGCAGGAGCTGTTCCACGCGAAGTTCTCCGAGGCGCTGAAGACCGTCGGCAAGCAGATGGACTTCACCGACCTCTACACCAAGCGCGAGGAACTGCGCTTCCGCATCATCGAGGTCATCGGCGTCGACCTCAACGGCTACCACCTGGAGGACGCGGCGATCGACTACCTGGAGCAGACGCCGCTGAGCCAGCTCGACCCGGCCAACGTCCTCGACGCCCAGGGCATCCGCAAGATCACCGAACTGACGGCCGTCGAGCACGTGCGCACCAACGAGTTCCAGCGCCACGAGGAGAAGGAGATCACCCGGCAGAACGTCGACGCCCGCGAGGCCATCCTCGAACTGGAGCGCCGCCAGGCCGATGCCGAGATCAAGCAGAGGCGGGAGATCGAGACCGTACGGGCCCGCGAGGAGGCCGAGACCGCGCGGGTGGTGGAGGAGGAGCGGCTGCGCGCGCAGGGCGCCTTCCTGCGCACCGAGGAGCAGCTCGGCGTCCAGCGCGAGAACCAGGCCCGCGAGGTCGCCGTCGCCGCGAAGAACCGCGAGCGGGTCATCGCCATCGAGAACGAGCGCATCGAGAAGGACCGCCTCCTCGAAGTCATCGCCCGCGAGCGGGAGACCGAACTGACGAAGATCTCCGCCGAGAAGGAGGTCGAGGCGGAGAAGCGGGAGATCGCCGAGGTCATCCGCGAGCGCGTCGCCGTGGACCGCACCGTCGCCGAGCAGGAGGAGTCCATCAAGAAGCTCCGCGCCGTCGAGGAGGCCGAGCGGGAGCGGCAGGCCGTCATCATCGCCGCCGAGGCTCAGGCGCAGGAGAAGCTGGTCAAGGACATCAAGGCCGCGGAGGCCGCCGAGCAGGCCGCCACCCACCGCGCCGCCGAGGAACTCACCCTGGCCGAGGCCCGGCTGAAGTCCGCCGACCTCGACGCCCAGGCCAAGCTGCGCCTCGCCGAGGGCATCCAGGCCGAGTCGGCCGCCGAGGGACTGGCCGCCGTGCAGGTCCGCGACAAGGAGGCCGAGGTCATCGAGAAGGCGGGCCGCGCCGAGGCCGAGGCCACCCAGGCACGGCTGCGCGCCGAGGCCGAGGGGGCACGGGTGAAGGCACTCGCACAGGCCGAGGGCGCCAAGGCACAGGCCGAGGCGGAGGCCGCGGCGATCGGCGAGAAGCTGAAGGCCGAGGCCGCCGGCCTCACCGAGAAGGCGGCGGCGATGGCCGCGCTCGACGAGGCGTCCCGCACGCACGAGGAGTACCGGCTGCGTCTGGAGGCCGAGAAGGACGTACGGCTCGCGGGCCTCGACGTGCAGCGCCAGGTCGCCGAGGCCCAGGCCACCGTGCTCGCCACCGGCCTGGAGCACGCCGACATCAACATCGTCGGCGGGGAGTCCGTCTTCTTCGACCGGCTGATGTCCTCGATCGCGCTCGGCAAGAGCGTCGACTCCTTCGTCCAGCACTCCGAGACCGCGCAGGCGCTGGCGGGGCCCTGGCTGGACGGCACGTCGAGCTTCACCGACGACCTCGGCCGCGTGCTCGGCTCGGTCTCCACGTCCGACGTGCAGAACCTGACCGTCTCCGCGCTGCTGATGAAGCTCATGAAGTCGGACGGCGCGCACGCCGGGCAGCTTCAGCAACTGCTGGAGAAGGCGGGCGAACTGGGACTCGCCGACACCTCGCTGACCGCCCTCAACGGCAGCACGAGGAACTGACCCCGACGGGCTGAAGTCCCGATGAGGGTCTGACACAGACCGGTCCGGAGCTGCCGCACAGGGGACGGCGGCTCCGGACCACCATTCTTCGAGAGGTATCCCATGACCACCGGCCTGGACACCGGCACGTACGAGGTGCTGCGCGACCGGCTCACCGCGCAGGCCGCCGAACTCGCCCGCCGCGCCGAGGCGCTCAACGACCGCCGCACCGAGGAGTTCGGCTCGCTGCGGCTCGAACTCACCGGCACCGAGCGGCTGCGCACCGAGCACAACTGCGTGCCCCGCGACATCGTCTCCGTCGGCGACGCCCTGCTCTTCGGGCACAACGTCTTCCTCGGCCGGGGGCCCGAGACGGCCGTCGGCGACGTCTTCGCGCTGCACGACCGCGACCTGAACCGGCTGCCCGAGGACGCCGTCCCTGGCCTGCTCGACGATCCCGCCTTCGTACGGGAGTTCGCGGCCCTCTACCGCTACTACCGCCAGGCCCACCTGCTCCAGCTGCGCCGCGTCGACGGCAAGGTGCTGGCCGTCTTCCAGACCGGGGAGAAGGCCGGGGACATCCGCGTCCTGCGCTGGGCCCTGTCCGACGACGGCCGGGCCCGCTTCCTCGACGCGCGCGGCGACCGCGATCACGTCTTCCCGCCCTCCCACGACTTCGAGTGGACGGGGGCCGGCCGTGAGGACCACGTCCTCGGGCGCCACCCGCACGTCTCCGTCCAGGGCGAGCTGTTCGTCGAGACCGTCGGCGGCACGCTGACCGTCAAGGTCGAGAACAACACCGAGACGGGGGAGGGGATCTACGCCGAGCCCGTCGACGAGCCGCTCCAGTCCCTCGCCGACGCCGACATCGCGCACGCACGCGTGGGCGCCCTGATCCTGCTCCGGATCCGCCCCTACAAGGAGGAGACCGACCGGTACCTGGTGTTCAACACCCTCACCAAGTCGGTCGTCCGCCTCGACGGCATCGGGCAGGCCTGCCGCCGGCTGCCCGAGGACCAGGGCATCGTCTTCCCCGGCGGCTACTGCCTCGCCACGGGCGCGTACAAGACGTACGAACTCGACACGACGGACCTGGAGTTCGAGCGCGAGGTGCGCTCGCCCAACGGCGAGGACGTGCTGTACGCCTTCCACGCGCGCGTCGAGGGCCGCAGTCTCCTTCTGCCCTACAACATGATCCGCAAGGAGGTCGCGACCCCGCTGTCCTGCCACGGCTGGGCCCTGTTCGACGACGGCACGCTCATGGTGCTGCGGGCGGACACCGACGAACCGGCACGTGTGCACCCGCTCCAGCTGTGGCGCTCCCCGTACGTCTCCGACACCCACGCCGCCGCCCAGCCCACCGGCGAGGGCCCACTCGCCCGCGTCGGCAACGCCGACCTCGTACGCGGGATCTCCGACTGCCTGTCCGTCACCCGCGCGGTCGCCGAGACCACCCCGACGGGCGAGGTGTACGAGGCGCTGGCCGCCGCGTGCGTGCGAGCGGCGGACTCGTACCACTGGCTGGGCGAGCCCGAACTCGGGGACCTGCTGGACCCGTTGGAGCAGGTGCGGGTCACCGCCGAGCAGGTGCTCGGCGAGTTCGAGACCGTCCAGGCGCTCACCCGGCAGGCCGCCGAGGCGCTCGGCGAGACGGCGGCCCGCATCGCCACGGTGGTACGCAGGCTGCGTGGCGAGGCCCCGCGCGAGGCCGCCGCCTGGGTGACGGGACTGACCGAACTCCGCCACGCCCAGGGCCACTTGCTGACCCTGAAGGAGATGCGGTACGCGGACACCGACCGCATCGACGAACTCGCCGCGGACGTCGAGGCCGACCTCGCCTCCTTCGGGCAGCGCGCCGTCGCCTTCCTGGCCCGCGAGGACGCCTTCGCCGGCCACCACGAGGACGTCGATCGGCTCGTCGCGGACGCCGAGCAGATCGCCACCGTCGCCGAGGCCGCCCCCGTCGCGGCCCGCCTCGACGAACTCGCCGACGGACTGCGCACGGTGACCGATGTCGTCGGCGGGCTCGACATCGGCGACGCCACCGTGCGCACCTCCATCCTGGAGCGCATCGCCGAGGTCCTCGGCGGCGCCAACCGCGCCCGCGCCACCCTCGATGGCCACCGCCGCGAACTCCTCGACCACGAGGGGCGCGCCGAGTTCGCCGCCGAGTTCGCGCTGCTCGGCCAGGCCGTCACCGGCGCCCTCGCCGCCGCCGACAGCCCTGAGGCGTGCGACGACCAACTGGCCGGCATGCTGGTGCGGCTGGAGAACCTGGAGTCCCGCTTCGCCGAGTTCGACGACTTCCTCGGCGAGCTCACCGACAAGCGCACCGAGGTCTACGAGGCATTCTCCGCCCGCAAGCAGACCCTCGCCGACGCCCGCTCCCGCCGCGCCGAGCGCCTCGCGGACTCGGCGAACCGCGTCCTTGAGACGGTGACCCGGCGCACGGCCACGCTCGCCGACCCGGACGCCGTCGCCACGTACTTCACCTCGGACCCGATGACCGCCAAGGTCCGCCGTATCGCCGACGAGCTGCGCGAACTCGGCGACCAGGTACGGGCGGAGGAGCTTCAGGGCCGCCTCAAGTCCGCCCGGCAGGAGGCGACCCGCGCCCTGCGCGACCGCACCGACCTCTACACCGACGGCGGCCGCACCCTCCGCTTCGGCAACCACCGCTTCGCCGTCAACACCCAGCCCCTCGACCTCACCCTGGTCCCGGGCGCCGACGGCCTCGTCTTCGCCCTGACCGGCACGGACTACCGCGCCCCGGTGACCGACCCCGACTTCGCCGCGACCCGCCCCTACTGGGACCGCCCCCTGCCCTCCGAGTCCCCGTCGGTCTACCGCGCCGAGCACCTCGCGGCCCGGCTCCTCGACGAGCACGGGGTCGCGGCGCTGGCCGAGGCGGAGGACCTGCCCGCGCTCGTGCGCCGGGCGGCGGAGGAGGCGTACGACGAGGGGTACGAGCGCGGCGTCCACGACCACGACGCGGTCCTGATCCTCACGGCTCTCCTGCGTCTGCACGAGGGCGTGGGCCCGCTCCGCCACGAGCCAGCCGCCCGCGCCGCCGCCCAGCTCTTCTGGGCCCACGCCACGACGGCCGAAGCCCGCGAGGGCTGGCAGCGGCGCGCGGTGTCGCTCGCACGGGCACGGGACACGTTCGGGCTCGCGCCCGCGATCGCGGACCTGCAGGGGGAGATGGCGGAGGCGATCGCGCACTGGGGCGGCACCGCCGCCGGGGGGCTTTCGAGGAGTGGTCCCGGCGCCGACGGGGCCGCCTGGGGTCCGTCCGGAGCGGTGACCGGTGGCACGACGACCAGTGCGTCGGCCGGGCCCGTCGGCGGAGCGGTCGGTGCCGCGGCCGGGTCCCCGGGCGCGGGAGGTGCGCCCGGGGCCGTGCCCGTCGCGGAGGCCGGTGTCGCGGATGGGGCGGTCGGTGTGTCCGGGGCGGTGATCCGGGCGGAGGCCGCATCCGCGCTCCCGGGCGGCGCAACCGCGGGGGCACCCGCTCGATGCGCCGCGGCCGCCGCATACCTCTTCGAGGAGCTCACCAGCGGCCCCGACGGGTTCGTCATCAGCGCCGGTGCCCGCACCCTGCTCGACAAGTTCCGCCGTACGGTGGGGACTTCGGCGTACGACGAGGACCTCGCCGCCCTCGGTGACCTGGCCGCACGGCGACAGCTCGTCGAGGCGTGGCTGTCCTCGTACACCGCGTCCACCGGTACGGACATCGCGCCCGGCGACCTGGCCGAGGCGGTGGCGGCCGAGCTCTGCCCGGAGCTGGCGCGCCACGAGTCCGACGCGCCGCTGACCGAGACGGTCACGGGGCTGCTCGGCAGCCACCCCCGGATCACCGGCCGCACGCTCACGGTCCGCGTCGACGAACTCCTCGCCCGTACCCGTGACTTCCGCGCCCACGACGTACCCGGCCACCGCGCCTACCAGCGCCGCCGCACCGCCCTGGTGGCCGCCGAGCGCTCCCGGCTGCGCCTGGACGACCACCGACCCCGGGTCATGTCGGCGTTCGTGCGCGGCAGGCTCATCGACGAGGTGTACCTGCCACTCATCGGCGACAACCTCGCCAAGCAGCTCGGCACGACGGGGGACGACAAGCGCACCGACACCGGAGGCCTGCTCCTGCTCGTCTCGCCGCCCGGCTACGGCAAGACGACGCTCCTGGAGTACGTCGCCGACCGGCTCGGCCTCGTCCTGGTCAAGATCAGCGGGCCGGCGCTCGGGCATGCTGTGACCTCGCTCGACCCCGCCGAGGCGCCGAACGCCACAGCGCGCCAGGAGATCGAGAAGATCAACTTCGCGCTGGAGACCGGCAACAACACCCTCCTCTACCTCGACGACATCCAGCACACCTCGCCCGAACTGCTGCAGAAGTTCATCCCGCTGTGCGACGCCACGCGCCGTATCGACGGCGTACGGGACGGCGAGCCGCGCACGTACGACCTGCGCGGCAAGCGCTTCGCGGTGTGCATGGCCGGCAACCCCTACACCGAGTCCGGCAGCCGCTTCCGGGTGCCCGACATGCTCGCCAACCGGGCCGACGTGTGGAACCTCGGCGACGTACTGACCGGCAAGGAGGACGTCTTCGCGCTGAGCTTCATCGAGAACGCGCTGACCGCCAACCCGGTCCTCGCCCCGCTCGCCGGCCGCGACCGCGCCGACCTCGACCTGCTGATCCGCCTCGCCGAGGGCGACTCCACGGCCCGCGCCGACCGGCTGGCCCACCCGTACGCGCCCGCCGAGCTGGAGCGCGTCCTCGCCGTGCTGCGCCATCTGCTCACGGCCCGCGCGACGGTCCTCGCGGTCAACGCCGCGTACATCGCCTCCGCCGCGCAGACCGACGCCACCCGCACGGAGCCGCCGTTCCAACTCCAGGGCTCCTACCGCAACATGAACAAGATCGCCCAGCGCGTCCAGCCGGTCATGAACGACGCCGAACTCGCCGCCGTCCTCGACGACCACTACACGGCCGAGGCCCAGACCCTCACCACCGGAGCCGAGGCGAACCTGCTCAAGCTGGCCGAGCTGCGCGGCACGCTCACCGCCGAACAGGCCGTACGCTGGGCCGAGTTGAAGTCGGCGTACGTCCGCGCGCAGACGCTCGGCGGCCCGGAGGAGGACCCGCTCGTCCGGGCCGTCGCCGCCCTCGGCCTGCTCGGCGACCGGATCGCCGCCGTCGAGTCGGCGATCACCCGGGCCGCCGACCCGCGCCACCTCATGGCCAACCCGGCGGCCCGCCACGCGGTGCGCCCGGCACCCGGCGCGGGAGAGCGGTGAGTTGAGCCCCGGTCCGTAGGCGCGGTCAGTTGTCGCAACCGGAGACATGAGCCCGTGCCGTGCCTAATGTGGCTTCCATGGAACGGCACGCGAAGAAGGGTGCCTCGGTCGGTGGCGCCCGGCCTGTGGGTACCGCCCGAGTGGTGCACGACCGTTACTGGGAGCGGGAGTTGCGCAGCGCGGTGCTCTGCGGGGCGCTGCTCTTCGGGCTGCTGGCGCTGCTCGACTGGGGGCTGCTGGTGGGGCTGACCGGCGCCCGTACCGCGCTGTGGGCCGCGCTCGCCCTGCTGCTCCTGGTGATCCTGACGCCACCAAGGGTGAGCGCGACGGACGACGGTCTCGACGCGCGCGGCTTCCTGACCCACCACCGGGTGCGCACCGACCAGCTGGTGACCGTGCAGATATCCGAGGGCGTCGCCCAGCGGCTGGTCCTGAGCGACACCTCCGGCGCACGGCTGGTGCTGGACCCCCGGGTCCTGGTCGCCAACCCGCTCCTGTGGCACGCACTCGACCAGGGCGCCCGCCGCTCCCTGGAGCGCGGCACCCTGCGGAGCGGCGCGCCGGTGCTGGAGCGGCTGGGGCACCGCGTCGACGCCGAGGCCTGGCGCGGGATCGCCAGGGCCGCCGAGCTCGAATGAACCCGCGGCGGAGCCCGATGCCTAGCGACCGTGACCGAATGCCCCTGCGGCCGTGATCGATCGAGTGTCCTCGCGGCGGAGCCCGATGCCTAGCGACCGTGACCGAACGCCCCCGCGGCCGAGCCCGATCGAATGCCCTCGCCGCCGTGCTCGGCGCGGCCGTGCTCAGCCGTTGCTGGTGCTGGTCGCGCCCGTCCGGCCCAGCAGCTCGTGCAGCAGATGCGACGCGGTGATCACGCCCAGCAGATGAGTGCCGTCCTTGGCCTTCTCCGTCACCGCCACCAGCGGGCTGCGTACCTGTGCCATCAGCACGGCCACCTCCAGCGCCGTGTCGTCGGCGTCCGCGGTCGGCGGCTTGGTCGCCTCGCTGGACAGCACGTCCCCGACCCGGCGTCCGGCCAGCGCCTGGCACAGCCGGTCGGCGTGCTTCTCGTCGACGACCGCGGCGAGCGTCGGATCCTCCAGCACGTACGTGGGCACCAGCACCTTGATCATCTGCGAGGCGGGCAGAATCGCCTGCGGCTCGCCGTCCTCGTCGAGAACCAGCAGGCCGGGCAGCTTGTGCTCGGCCAGCAGCCGGGCCGCCTCCATGGCGTCACTGTCGACGCTCACCGCTTCATACCCGACCGCCAGGTCCCGAGCGCGCACGACAGGCTCCTCATCCGTACGTCATCTGTGAAGAAACTTCCTGTGCTCGGCGTCGTACGGAAAAACGTGTACGTGCCAGGCCATGGACACGAAACATACGCCATGGTCACCGCGGCCGAGAGCACAGGGGAGGAACCCCGAGGACCCCCACGGTGGCCTACGCGTCGGTCGGCCGCGACCGCAGCCGGGGGTGCCGGCCGAGCAGTTCCGCCAGGCCCTGGCGGGTGGCGGCGAGGACCACCCGGTCCTGGGGGCGCAGGACGTAGCCGGGGTGCAGGTCCCAGAGCAGACCGGCCGACTGGACGGCCCCGTCGGGGACCGGGGTGGCGGCGAGGTCGGGCAGGCGTTCGTCCGGTGCCGAGGAGTCCAGGGCGAGGACACGCCAGGACCCGGCGCGGAACGACTCGGCGACCGTGCGCCCCTCCAGCTGAGGGTGCCCGCCGACGGCGAGGGCCGCGAAGAGCAGCACACGGCGTTCGACGGGGATGGCCCCCAGGATCTGCCGGCCCATCATGGCCCCGGCGAAGGCGGGCGCGGCGAGGGTGGAGACGCTGCGGCTGCGGGTGAGGGCATGGGGGTGGGCGGCGCGCAGGGTGCGGTAGACCGCCGCGGCGAAGTCGTCGTCGTACAGCCGCAGCGCCACGCGCAGCTCCGGCTTGACCGAGCGCGCGTAGAGCGCCGCCTCCAGGTTCGTGGTGTCGCTGCTGGTGAGCGCGAGCAGGGAGTGGGCGTGCTCGATCCGGGCGGACTCCAGGACGCCTTCCTGGGTGACATCGCCTATGACGGTGGGCACGCGCAGCCGCCGGGCGAGCGGGATGCCGCGCGCCTCCGGTTCCTCCTCGACGCACACCACGGGGATGCCGAGTTCCTGGAGCCGGCCCAGCACCCGGGTGCCGACCTTGCCGAGGCCGAGCAGCACGACGTGGCCGGACAGTCCGCGGGGCGGGCGGCGCAGCGCCGAGACGGTACGGAAGGTGCCGAGCGCCTCCAGGACGGCGGCGAGCAGAACGGGCAGGAGCAGCAACCCGGCCAGCCCGGAGAGTAGTTGGAGCACCTGGCGGGCCGTGGGATCGTCGAGCGCCGGGTCGTTGATGGCGAACAGGTCGAGCAGGGTGACGTACCCGGCGTGCAGCGGATGCCCGCCGGTGGTCAGCCAGGTCGCCACGGCCAGCCCCAGTACGGCCGTCACGAGCCCGGCCAGCGACCAGCGCAGCCGGGGTGAGAACAGGCGTCCGAACGGCAGCCCCCGGCCCACGAGGCGGCCGGGCGGGGGAGTGGACCCCGTGTGGGCGACGGTCTCCAGGACCACCGTGCCGCGGTCGGTGGCGGCGGCCACCGTACGGTCGTCGGGCAGCAGCGTCGGCCCCTCCTGCCCGCTGGCGTCCGAACCCTCCGCGCCCGCCGGGTCGTTGGTGGTCGACGACAGCAGGGCCAGCGTGCACAGACCGGGGTCGGCCGTCTCGCCGGGGCCGGGCGGGGTGCGCTCCACGGCACGCAGCAGCAACCCGTCGGCCTGTACGACCTTGCTGGTGCCCGCGACCGCCGTGGCCGCCAGCGCGGGCGCCGCCGTGTCCGCGTCCGACAGGACCGTGGTGGAGGTGTCCAGGGCCTCCGGGTCCAAGCCGGGTACGGCGAGCGCGGCGGCCTGGTCGAGCAGTTCCTCCAGGTGCTGGCCGAGCTTGCGGTTGTAGAGCCGGATCACCAGGCGCAGCCGGGGGTTGAGCCGGCGGGCGGCCAGCGCGGCACGGATGTTGACCTCGTCGTCGTCGTACACCAGCGCCAGCGCGGCGGCCTCCCGTGCGCCCGCCTCGGCGAGGGTCTCCTCGTCGAGGTCGGGCGCCTCCAGGAGCCGTGGGGCCTGAGGTTCCCCGTCGGGGAGGGTGCCCGACGAGCGGTTCACGGCGGCCTGCACCCGGCCGAGCAGGGCGGAGGCCCGGGCGGCAGGCCCGGCGGCGGGGTCGGCCCGCCGGGCGGACGGCACGACCAGGGTGACCCGCTCCCGGTACACCGCGCGCAGCTCGGCGGCCAGTCGCTCGGCGAGCGCGTCGTCACCGCACACGATCATGTGCCCCGGCCGCGGGGCCTCGCGTGCCTGAAGAGGAAACACGGCCATGCCGCCCCTCACGTCCTCGTCGTCGTCTTCTGCTTCCCTTTACTTCCTTGCCGGGTTCTTCCCCGTCAGGCCAGGGCGAAGTAGCGCAGCCAGACGTACACGATGGAGAGCCCGACGGTGACGGCGGTGACGATCAGGCCGTACTTGGTGAACTGCCAGAAGGAGATGGGCTGGCGGTTGCGCTCGGCGATGCCGAGCACGACGACGTTGGCGCTGGCGCCGATGGCGGTGGCGTTGCCGCCGAGGTCGGCGCCGATGGCCAGCGCCCACCACATGACGTGGGTGCCGTCCCCGCTCATCGCGCCCACGAGGTCGCTGGTGATCGGGGCCATCGTGGCGACGTACGGGATGTTGTCCACGATGCCGGACAGCGCCGCAGAGGCGCCGAGCAGGAGCATCGAGCCCCCCCATCTCGTTGTCGCCGATCGCGCCGGCCAGGGACTGGGAGATCTCACCGATGACGCCGGTCTCGATCAGACCGCCGATCATGATGAACAGACCGGCGAAGAAGGCCAGAGTGGGCCACTCGACCTCGCGGAGGACCTCACCGGTCTCCGCGGTGGAGACCGCGACGAGCAGGCCGGCGCCGAGCAGGGCGACGACGCTGGGCTCGTAGTGCAGCACCGGGTGGAGCACGAACCCGGCGACGACCAGGGCGAGGATGACGAGGCCCTGGACGAGCAGGCGCGGGTTCTCGATGGCCTCGCGCTCCTCCAGCGCCATGACCTCGGCGGCGCGGTTCTCGTCGTAGACGAAGGCCTTGCGGAACAGGAAGCGGCACAGCGCCACGAGCACCACGATCAGGATCACGGACAGCGGTGCCAGGTGGATCAGGAAGTCGTTGAAGCTCAGGTCCGCGCGGCTGGCGATGATGATGTTGGGCGGGTCACCGACCAGGGTCGCCATGCCGCCGATGTTCGAGGCCAGCACCTCGGCGATCAGGAACGGGGCGGCGGGCAGCGAGAGCCGCTCGCAGACCAGCAGGGTGACCGGGGCGATCAGCAGGACCGTGGTGACGTTGTCGAGCAGCGCCGAGGCCACGGCGGTGATGACGACGAGCATGACCATCACCCGGAAGGGTTTGGCCTGCGCCCGTTTCACGGCCCAGATCGCCAGGTATTCGAACATGCCGGTCGTCTTCAGCACACCGACGATCATCATCATGCCCATGAGCAGGAAGATGACGTTCCAGTCGACACCGCTGTGCTCGGAGTAGAACGCCGATTCGTCGTCGGTCGCCCCGATCGCCAGCATCAGCGCGGCGCCGCCCAGCGCGGCGGCCACACGGTGGATCTTCTCGCTGATGATCAGGGCGTACGTCGCCACGAAGACGGCGATAGCCGCCCAACTCTCCCAGCCGTTCACGTTTCTCCGATGCGTCGTTCGATGAGTCGTTCCTGCAGACGGGCGGCTGTCAGGCCGCCGCCCGTCTGCAGGGCCCCGCCGCTGTCATCGGACAGGGACGGGCGGGGACCCGACGAAGGTCACGCGCCGACAGGGCCGGTCTCCTTCGTGGCGTTACGGGGTTCGTTATCGCCCGTGTCATCCTTCTCGCCCTTCTCGCCCTTGTCGCCGTTCTCGTCCGCGGCGACCAGTTCGTCGACGTGGAAGAGGCGGGCGATGGGTACGTCGGTGCTGCTGTGCGCGATGATCGAGAAAGCGATGCACACGGCGATGAGAGTGAACGCCTCCTGGCCCTGCGGGATCCCGGCCTGCAGCACCAGCAGCCCGTACACCACCGACGCGAAGCCCTTCGGGCCGAACCAGGCCCCCACCAGCTTCTCCTGCCGGGTGAACCGGGTCCCGATCAGGGAGAGCAGCAGCGAGGCCGGGCGGATCAGCAGGATGGCGAGGACGACCACGACATAGCCGCCGAAGGACAGGTCACCGAAGAGCGACGGGGTCAGCAGCGCGCCGAAGACCAGCAGCGCCGCGAACTTGGCCAGCTCGGCCAGCGCCTCACCGAGCGGCTCGAACGCCTCCTTCGCCTCCGGCGAGTAGGCGGTGAGGATGGCACCCGCGGAGAACGCCGCCAGGTAGGGGTTGGCGTGCGTGAGGTGGCAGGTCGCGTAGAGGGTCACACCGATCGCCAGCGGCAGCAGCGGCTGAAGCTTGGGCTCGGCGCCCAGCAACCGGAACCGTACGAGCGCGATGACGGCCAGCGGAATGGCGACACCGAAGACCAGCCCGAGGACCAGCTCCAGCAGGATCATCGGCAGCGAGGACTCGACGTGCCCACGGGTCGGCCCGGCCGCGGCGATGAAGATGAGGACCACCGGCAGCGCGAGCCCGTCGTTGATGCCGCTCTCCACGTTCAGCAACTGGCGCAGCTTCGCCGGGACCTCCTTGCGGCCCACGATTGCCGAGGCGAACACCGGGTCGGTCGGCGCCAGAACCGCGCCGACCAGGAACGACGTCGTCCAGTCCAGGCCGACCAGGAAGTGCGTGATCAGCGCCATACCGACGAACGCGAGCGGCATGCCGAGCCCGAGGGCGCGCGCCGGGTTCTTCCAGTTGGCGCGCAGCGCGGGGAAGGAGACGTGCATACCGTCGGTGAACAGCACCGCGAACAGGGCCAGGTCGGCCGTCACGGACACCATCTCGCTGTCCGCCGTGATGTGGATCAGCCCGAGGAACCCGTCGCTGACGAGCGCACCGCCGACCAGGAAGAGGAACGAGGTGGACAGCACGGTTCGGGCCGCGAGACCGGACAAAAGCACCGCTATGAGCAGTGCCACTCCGAAGACCACGACGAGCACCATGACCACAACCCCCGATCGGCGATGAGGTGGAGAGAAAAAAGAGTCCTGAGAGACTTGTCTCAAGACCGCCGACCAGGCTTCCCGGCACACCGGTTGGCACCCTACACGTTGCTGACGCGGCATTGATATGCCAGCTCCGCGCACGTGGACGCACCCTTCACTGCCGGAATCCGGCATCGTCTGCCCCTTTCCAGCAGGGCGATGGTGTTGAGGCGGGGGAGGCCAGGGGGGACGGCTGGGCGATCAGGTCGACGAGTGCGACGAATGCGACGGCAGCACCCTGATGACCCCGGCGCGTTTTGCATAATGCAAGGGAAACGAGCGGCGCGGGCGACCGCCGGGAGCATCAGGACGCGAAGGCTCTCGAACACGGACGAACGCTGGGGGTGGAGATGCGCATACAGCGGCTGCGCCCACCGTCACCGGCGGTGGAGCCGGACCTGATGGCCCACCTGAGGGCCACGGTCTGGGGTCCCGCGGAGTTCGTCGGCCTGCCCCCGTGGCGGCTGGCCGGAAAAGGGCTCCTCACGGGCGCCCTGGGCGCCGCGACGATCGTCGGCGCGGCGGTCGCCGGTGCCTGGACCGGCGTGCCCGCGCTCGCCAGTGGTGAGGCGGGCCTGCTCTGCGTCGCCGCGCTCGCCCTCCATCTCGCCGTCGTACGGGCCGGACGGGCGCTGATCGGCATCGTCGCCGTGCTCGGTGTGGCCCTGGCGACCCAGGCTCCGCAGGTCGCCGCGGGTGTGGTCCTGGCGGAGCGGGGCCAGGTGCAGTCCGTGGTGGTCACGTCGGTCGAGGGCGGCCGACTGACACCCACCGGGCGCGACCGCTATCTCTGCTCGGTGGCCGACCGCCACGGAGTACCGCTGGGGGTCCGCATCTGGCGCGGCTGCGGCCGTGGCACCCAGCCGGGCGACGCGCTCGCGGTCGTGTACGACCCGGAGGGCCGGGTGCCGCCGCGGGGCGTGGAGACCGGGGCGGCCAGGACGAAGCCGCTGCGCGACCTCTCCGCGACGGCCGCAGCCCTCGCCGCCGGGTGCGCGCTCGCGGTCGTACGCGCCTTCAGGCTCGGCCGCGCCGTGGCCCGCGGCTGAACCCGTGGTGGGTGCCGGGTCGCCGTGGGCGGGCCGGGGGCCGGTCATCCGGCGTTCGTCGAGGCGGCTGTGGGGGTGGGCGGCGACGGGTTCCTGGTGTTGACGTCCAGATCGGGGCGGGGCGTGAGGACGACGACGGGGGCCCCGCGCTGGGGCGGGGGCGGGGTGGTCATGTCCTCGGGGAGCTTGGGCGCGGCGGTCTGCTGGAAGTTGGCCTGGTCGAAGTTGACCATGCCGGTCTTCTCCAGGACGGTGATGTGGTCCAGGACGGTGTCGTTGGCGAGGTTGGCGAGCTCGCGGACCAGCGTGTTCTTGGTGGTGGCGCGGATCTTGGCGATGGCGGGGAAGATCTTGCCGTGGGTGACGCGCATGATGTTGACGGCGGAGGAGTCGAACTGGATGCCGGACTCGGCGCCGACGCTCGCCACGAACTGCTCCTGCTGCGGGCTGGCCTGGTTGGGCAGGGTGATCTCCAGCTCGGGGGCGATCCTGCGGCACATCTCGTCGAGGCCGGCGTGCCCGACGACGAGGTGCTCGCCTGCTTCCCTCATCTCCGGGGTGGTGCCGCGTTCCATGGCCATCTCGCCCAGGGGGTACTCCCACAGCCCGGCGGCGCGCACCTGGACGACGAAGTCGCGGTCGGCCTCGGTCAGGGGCCCGTAGGGGTTGTCGTGGTCGACGATGCGTTCCGAGTCCGTCGCGCTGTTCACGATCCCGAGCGTCGCGGGGTAGGCGAGCGCGCCGACGGTCAGCAGCAGGGCGCCGCTGACGAGGACGGTTCCCATGTTCCGCGAGATGGGCATCGGGCCTCCTTGCAGGGGTGGGCCGCCCCGGCGGCCGCCGCGCCTGGGCGGACCATGTGTGTCGGGGCGGTACATCGGTCGGGTGGGAATACGGATGCAACACGGGAAACAATCACCGCTGCGGGTAAAAACCGCATCGGTTCATGTGAGTTGCGTCTCATCGCCAGGATCGGCACTGCCCGGGTGGCAGCCGGTCCCACGAAGGGGCGCGGGGCTGCCACCCGGGCATGGGGCGTGGCCGGAGCGGCTCGCCCGGCTCACACCGCGGCGATGCCCTCCATGCCGGACTCCTCGAAGACGGGCAGGCCCTCGGCCGTCGTCACCTTGGTGAGGGAGCCGTCGGCCTCGACGCGGAAGCCGTCGACGGTGCCGGAGACGGCGTTCTGGACGTAGACGAACCTCTCGTCCTCCGTCACGGCGAGGTCGATCACGCCCTGGGAGTTGGCGGAGGGCGGGGTCGCGATGCCGACGTCGTTGGTCAGCGCCAGCCTGCCGTGTTCGTCCATGCGGTAGCCGGTGACGGTGGAGTTGCCGGTGTTTCCGCCGTAGAAGTAGTTGCCGGCGCGCTCCAGCCAGCACAGGGTCTCCTGGCCGTTGGCCAGCGGCTGCTGAAGGACCTTCAGTTTGCCGTCGCGCTTCACCTTGTACGTGGTGACCGTGGACTTCTCGGCCTCGGCGACCAGCATCCGCTTTCCGGTCCCGTCGAAGGAGATCGCGAACGGCACCCCGCCCACGGACTCGTTGACGACCGGCTCGGCGACGGCCGGGAGACCGTTGCGCTTCATCGGGAACACCTCGACGGTGTTGTTGCCCTTGGTGGTGACCACCAGATTGCGTCCGTCCGGAGTGAACTCGACCTCGCCGGGCGAGGTGTCGAAGCGGGGTATGTCCTCGTTGTCCAGCCCCAGTGAGCGGTGGGACCCGCGCAACGGCCTGAGCCCCTCCTCGGTGATCCGGAAGCCCTGGACGCTGCCCTCACCGCCCGCGTTCATGACGTACGCGACCCTCCCGCGCACCGCGATGCTGGCCGGGAACTCCCCACCGGAGTCCACGACCTGGCGGTCCTTCAGCTCCTGCCCCTCGACCCGGAACGACGTCACCGTGCCGCTGCCCGCGTTGACCGCGAGCAGCATCCCCGAACGGTCGTCGTAGACGAGCGAGCCCTGCGAGGCCAGTGAGTCGGTGGGGGCGTCGATCTGGTCACCGCCCTGGCCGCCGGTCTCGTAGGTACCCGCCGGTTTCAGCCTGCCGTGGTCGTCCCGTGCGAACACATGGATGGTGTTGCCGTCCAACTCGTTGCCCTGCACGAACACGGCGTGATCGGCCCCGGCCGCGGTACCGGCGTACTGGTCGGCCGACGCCACGGACACGGCCACCGTGGCCGCCACGGCGGTGGCGAGGGCACCGCCGCCGATCATGATGCGGCGCGACTTGGACTTCGCGCGGTGGCCTCGGCGGGCGCTGTGGGTGTTCACATCTGGCTCCTTGCTCTCTCGCTGCTCTCTCGCTGCTCTCTCGCTGTCTGCGCTCTCTGTGCGGCCGACGGGACAAGAGTGACCAGTGGGAGTGATGCGGCGGGTGGGTAACAGGGACCGCGTCAGACTCTCGTAAGGCGCGTTCTCGTAAGGCGAGTTGTCGCAAGGCACGGGAAATTCAGTGGCGCACGGCCGCACGCACTCCTTAAGGTGAGTGCGAATCTCGCGGCGACCGTCGGCTGCCGCCGAGGTCGGCCGAGTGAAGAGCCACGAGTTCGAAGAACGGGAGGTGTGACCGATGGCTGTCTCCGTGATGGGCGCTGCCCGCATCCAGAAGTTCGTCCACTCCACCTCCGTGGCCGCCGGCTGACCTCCTCTCTTTGATCGTCTTTGATCGGCGCGCTCGTCGAGCGCGCGGCCGGGGCCGCCCTTGTGAAGGGTTTCCCTTGAATTTCTCCTCTCTTTCGGCTTCCTCTGTTTCGTCGCACCCGCTCGCCCCGTACGGCTGGGACGAGGGCTGGGAGGCCGAGTTCGCCCCCTATGCCGAGCGGGGTCTCCTGCCCGGCCGTGTCGTACGGGTCGACCGGGGCCAGTGCGATGTCGTCACGCCGGCCGGCACCGCGCGGGCCGACACCGAGTTCGTCGTGCCGCGCGACCCGATGAAGGTCGTGTGCACGGGGGACTGGGGCGCCGTCGATCCCGAAGGCGGCGATCCGCGCTACGTACGCACGCTGCTGCCCCGGCGCACGGCGTTCGTACGGTCCACGTCGTCCAAGCGCTCAGAGGGACAGGTCCTCGCGGCCAACGTCGACCACGCCCTCGTCGCCGTATCGCTCGCCGTGGAACTCGACCTCGGCCGGGTCGAACGCTTCCTGGCGCTCGCCTGGGAGTCCGGCGCGCAGCCGGTGGTCGTGCTCACCAAGGCCGACCTGGTGCCGGACCCGGTGACCCTCGCGCACCTCGTGCGGGACGTGGAGACGACAGCGCCGGGCGTGGAGGTGCTGTCGGTCAGTGCCACGTCCGGGGACGGCGTCGACGTCCTCGCCGCCGTCGTCTCCGGCGGTACGTCCGTCCTGCTCGGTCAGTCCGGCGCGGGCAAGTCGACCCTCGCCAACGCGCTGCTCGGCGAGGACGTCATGGACGTACAGGCCACGCGGGACATGGACGGCAAGGGCCGCCATACGACGACCACGCGCAACCTGCTCGTACTCCCGGGCGGCGGTGTCCTCATCGACACGCCGGGGCTGCGGGGCGTGGGGCTCTGGGACGCCGAGACCGGGGTCGGCCAGGTGTTCTCCGAGATCGAGGAACTGGCGGCGGAGTGCCGGTTCCACGACTGCGCCCACGCGGCCGAGCCGGGGTGTGCGGTGCTGGGCGCCGTCGAGTCCGGTGAGCTGCCGCAGCGGCGGCTCGACAGCTATCGCAAGCTGCTGCGCGAGAACCAGTGGATCGTGTCCAAGAGCGATGCGCGGATGCGCGCCGAGATGCGGCGCGAGTGGAAGCGGAGGGGGGCGGAGGGGCGCGCGGCGATGGAGGCGAAGAGGGGGCATCGGCGGTAGGGCACCCGGTGCCTGGGGTGGGCGTCGGGTGGTTTCGCCCCCGCCGCCCTTACCTGTTCCCCTCCCTGGGGGGCTGCCGCCCCCAGACCCCCACTGTCGGCCTTCGGCCTCGTCCTCAAACGCCGGACGGGCTGGATGCCCTGTCCGATTTCCGCCAGCCCCCGTCCCCGGCGGTCGCGCAGACTGGAAGGCGTGATCGACGAAGAGACCAGGTACGAGGCGGTGCGGAGCAGGGATGCCCGGTTCGACGGGCAGTTCTTCTTCGCCGTCGAGACGACGGGGATCTACTGCCGGCCGAGCTGCCCGGCGGTGACGCCCAAGCGGCAGAACGTGCGGTTCTACGCGACGGCCGCCGCCGCGCAGAGCTCGGGGTTCCGGGCGTGCCGGCGGTGCCGGCCGGACTCGGTGCCGGGGTCGGCCGAGTGGAACGTACGGGCGGACGTCGTGGGCCGGGCGATGCGGCTGATCGGGGACGGCGTCGTCGACCGGGAGGGTGTCGCCGGGCTCGCCGTGCGGCTGGGGTACAGCGCACGGCAGGTCCAGCGGCAGCTCACCGCCGAACTCGGCGCCGGGCCCGTCGCGCTGGCCCGGGCGCAGCGGGCGCACACCGCGCGGGTGCTGTTGCAGACCACCGAGCTGCCGGTCACGGAGACCGCCTTCGCGTCCGGGTTCGCCAGTGTGCGGCAGTTCAACGACACGATCCGGGCCGTGTACGACGCCACACCCACCGAGCTGCGCGCCGCCGCACCCCGCCGCGGGTCCACCCGGCGGCGGGCGGCCACCCCGGCCGCGGGCATCCCGGCCGCGGGCATCCCGGCCGCGGGCATCCAGCTGCGGCTCGCGTATCGGGGCCCGTACCAGTCCACCGCCGTCTTCGACCTGCTGGCCGAGGAGGCGGCCTTGGGCATCGAGGAGCTGAGCGGCGCCCGGGGCGCCCGCACCTACCGGCGCACCCTGCGGCTGCCGTACGGCACCGCGGTCGCCGCGGTCGACGAACGGGCGGGCGGGCCGGGGCGGGGGACCGGCGCGAAGGGCCACCCCGGTGGCTGGCTCGACGCCCGGCTCCACCTCACCGACCCCCGCGACCTCACCACCGCCGTCCAGCGGCTACGGCGCCTGTTCGACCTCGACGCCGATCCGTACGCCGTCGACGAGCGTCTCGGCGCCGATCCGCGCCTCGCCCCGCTGGTCGCGGCCAGGCCCGGCCTGCGGTCGCCCGGCGCCGCCGATCCGGACGAACTGGCGGTACGCGCCCTCGTGGGCACGGCACAGGCCGAGCGCCTGGTACAGGCGTACGGCAAGACGCTGGACGCCCCGTGCGGCACGCTCACCCATGTGTTCCCCGAACCGTCCGCCCTCGCCCACACCGGCGGCACCCTCGGCGCCCTCACCACCGCCCTCGCCGACGGCACCCTGCGCCTCGACCCGGGTGCCGACCGGGACGACGCCCGAGCCGCGCTCCTCGCGCTGCCCGGCATGGACGCCCGCGCCGTCGCCGTGATCCGCACCCGCGCCCTCGGCGACCCGGACGTCGCACCGCCCGACGAGGACATCCCCGACAACTGGCGTCCCTGGCGCTCCTACGCCCTCCAACACCTCGGGGCAGCGGGCGACCGGGCACAAGAACGAGAACCGGAACGGGAAGAAGGCCGACCGTGAACACCCACCACGCCACCACCTCCTACACCCACGTCGACAGCCCCGTCGGCCGACTCCTCCTCACCGCCGACGAGTCCGGCGCCCTGACCTCCCTCTCCGTGCCCGGCCAGAAGGGCGGCCGGACCCCGCAGCCCGAGTGGCGGCACGCCCCGCACCTCTTCCGGGCGGCCGAGGAACAGCTCGCCGCGTACTTCGCCGGTGAACTCAAGGACTTCGAGCTGGAGTTGAGCACCCGCGGCAGCGACTTCCGGGAGCGGGTCTGGGCCGCGCTGGACGACGTGCCGTATGGGCGGACCACCACGTACGGCGAGATCGGCGCGCGGATCGGTGCGTCCCGCGCCGCCGTCCGGGCGGTCGGCGGTGCCATCGGCGCCAACCCGTTGCTCATCGTCCGGCCCTGTCACCGGGTCATCGGCGCGGACGGGTCGCTCACGGGCTACGCGGGCGGGCTCGACCGGAAGGTGCGGTTGCTCACCTTGGAGGGAGCGGCGGTAGGGCGGCCGGAGTAGAACATGTGCACCCAAAGGTGTGACGGCGCGCGGCAGAGGCGAGGGTGGCGGGATGCGCGGTGCGAGGCTTGCGTCGCTTCAACTGAGCGAAGGGTAAGCCCACATGACCCGCGCGTTCTCCGCCCGGCATCTCCTCGTCACCCTGGTGGCCGGCCTGGCCCTCGCCCTCACCGCGAGCACCGCCCCCGCCACCCCCACAGCCTCCGCGTCCCCCGCCACCCCCGCCTCCCAGCGCTGGACCGGCACCTGGGCAGCCGCCGCCTCCGGTACGGCCCCCGCCCTCCCCGGCGCCTCCATCCGGAACGTCGTGCACGTCAGCGTCGGCGGTACGGCCGCCCGGGTCCGGGTGTCGAACCGGCTCGGGTCCGAACCCCTGCGACTCGGCGGCGTCACCGTCGCGTTGCAGTGGGAAGAGGCACCCAAGAGCCCCGACGCGGTCCCCGGGTCGATGCGTACGGCCACCTTCGGCGGGGCCCGGACGGTTACGATCCCGGCGGGTGAGGAGAGGGTCACCGACCCCGTCGAGCTGCGCATCCCGGAGAACAGCAACCTCCTCGTCACCCTCCACACCCCGGTCGACTCCGGCCCGGCGACCTACCACCGCACCGCCCTCCAGGCCAACTTCGTCGCCAGGGCGGGCGACCGGGCAGCCGACGAGGACGGCATGGCGTACACGGAGACCATCGGCAACTGGTACTACGTGACCGGTGTGGACGTGCTCGGCTCGCCCGCCGCGGGCAGTGTCGTGGCACTGGGCGACTCGATCACGGACGGCAACGGCTCCACGTTCAGCGCCAACCGCCGCTGGCCCGACCGCCTCGCCGAGCGCCTGCGCACCCTGCCCGCGCACCGCCGGCTCGGCGTCCTGAACGCCGGGATCTCCGGCAACCGGCTCCTGCGCACCGGCGTGGGCCCGAGCGCCCTGGAACGGCTGGACGCCGACGCCCTGTCCCGCGCCGGGGTGCGCACGCTGGTCGTCATGGTGGGCATCAACGACATCAAGGACGCCCCGAACGCCATCGACCCGGCCGTGTTCGAGGCGGCGTACCGGCAGATCGTGAGCCGCGCCCACGCCCGTGGGGTCCACGTCATCGGCGGCACGATCACCCCGTACCGCGGCCACCGCTCCTACACGGAGGCCCGCGAACGGGTCCGTCAGGCGGTCAACACCCTCATCCGCACCGGCGGGATCTTCGACGCGGTCGCGGACTTCGACCGGGCCGTCCGTGACCCCGGCCGGCCGGACCGCATCCGCACCGCCTACGACCCCGGTGACCACCTCCACTTCAACGACGCGGGCATGAAGGCGATGGCCGACACGGTCGCCCTGGCCGACGTGACCGCGGCGGCCGCTCCCCGCAGGTGACGCAGGAGGGCTGCTGCGCGTACTACGTCCAGATCACCGCCCCCACCCACGCGGCCGCCACGATCAGGCAGGCGAGCAGCTCCGCCAGCACGCTGGAGCCGCCCGAGCGCATCACCGTGCGCACGGCGGCCCAGGCCTCGCCGTGGCGGCCGAGGCGGAGCCGTTCGGCGAGGTAGAGGCCGGCGACGAAGCCGGGGATCGCGCCGATCACCGGGATCAGGAGGAAGCCGAGGAGTGCGCCGGTTCCGGCGTACACCCCCATTCGGGGGGTGGCCTCGCCCTCGCGGAACCGTCTGGGCGGCAGGCCCCAGCGGACCGCCTGGGAGAGGAGCAGCACCACGGTGGCGCCGACGAGCACGATCCAGGCGGCCGTCCGCGCGTCGGTCAGCGCCCACCACAGGACCCCGGCCCACACGAACCAGGACCCCGGCACCCCGGGCACCAGCACTCCGCACAGGCCGACCAGGATGACCACGCCGACCAGCAGGAGTTCCCACGCTCCCATCTGCCCAGGGTGCCGGAGCACGGGAGAACGCGCGGGTCAGCGCTGCTCCTCCCGGGTCACCCAGCCCCGCTCGTACGCGTGCCAGCCCAGCTGCAGCCGGGTCGTCACGCCGGTCAGCTCCATCAGGCGCTTCACCCGGCGCTGTACGGTCCTCAGGCCCAGGTCGAGCTGTTTGGCGACGCTCGTGTCGGTCAGGCCGACGAGCAGCAGGGAGAGGATCTCCAGGTCGGTGGCGTCGGGGCCGTCCGGTATGTCCTCCGTGATCGGGCCGCCGCCGAGGCGGAGGGGCAGCGCGTCCCGCCACACCGACTCGAACAGGCCCGACAGCAGCTCCAGGAGCCCGCTCGCGTGTACCACCAGGGCGGCGGGCTCGGCGGTGCGCGAGGTGAGCGGGACCATGGCGAGCGTCCGGTCGGCGATCACCAGCTTCGTCGGTACCCGGTCCGCCACCCGCACCCGCTCGTCCCGGCCGAGCGCGGCGGACAGCTCGGTGACCCCGTGGGGCAGGTCGAGGACGGCCCGCTCGACGACCGCGCGGTAGCGCACGCCTCGGTCCACGGTCTGCTCTTCGGCGTCGGTCTCCACCCCGGGGACGACCGCCGGGTTCCCGGTGACCAGCGCGCACACCTCCTCGCTCGCGCCCAGCCGGAGTTGCAGGCACCGCTGCGTGACCGCCGCCGCGCCGGTCACCACCTCGACCAGGTCGTGCACGGCGGGCTCGGTGGCGGCAGCCCGGTACTCGTCGGCGAGGAGCTTGGCCGCGAGCTCGGCATTGTCCAGTTCGTGCCGCTGCCGGGCGAGCAGCGCGCCCAGGGCCGCTCCGGGCGGTGCGGCCACCCAGCGGCCGGGCCGGGCCGGGGACCGGGCCGCGAGACCGTGCCGCTCCAGCCGGCGCAGGACCCGCTCCGTGTCGTACTCCCCGAGCGTGAGCCGCCGCGCGAGATCGGGTACGTCGGCGGCGCCCACGGACACCAGTGCCCGGTACGCCGACTCGTCCGTCTCGTCCAGACCGATCGCTCTGAGCATGCGGCGACGTTCCTCCCCGGGCGTCGTTTCCCGGCGCCGGGTCCAGGCGTCGGTGCGGGACGGCAGTGGCGGAGAACAGCCATGGCAGAAAGCCGCCCGGCAACATCATCGTCGTACTACCCGCCCCTGTGCCAAGGCGCCATCACCAGGAGAAACGCCCATCACGGCGAGAACCTGGGCATCAGGGTCACACTCGGGCCCACCAGGCTGACGCCCGCCGGGTGGCGTACTGCCGTTCGGTGGTTCATCCGATATGGGGTCGACATGCCGTTCGACCGTCAGCCCTCTGGCCGGTTTTTCCTGATGCCCCGTTTTCATCCGGCTCCCGCGGTGGACAATTAGGGGCATGAGCAAGCAGGGGGAGAGGTCCACCGGTCATGAGGACGACTGGTGGGGGCAGTTGTACAACGACTCCACCGGGGACACGGGGCCGACGCCCGCGGCCGACTCCCTCGACGACCGCTTCGCCTCGGCGGCGGGCACGGTGGGCTCGGGCGCGGGGGTCCGGCCGGAGACCGGCGGCGAGCCTCCGGGGGTGCCGGGGCAGCGTGGGGGGCCTGCGGAGCGCGAACGGCAGGAGGGGAGCGGACCGCGCCACGGACCGGAAGATCCCCCGGACCCCGCCGACCGGCTCCGCCGCAGCGGCCTCACCCGCCAGCCGTCCCCCTGGGAACCCCCGCCCGCCGCCCCCCCGGGTCCGCAGACCTTCCCGCCCGGCCCCAAGCCGCCCGGCTTCCGCCCCGAAACCCCCCGCGGCCGTACGCCCACGGAGGCGTCGTCCGTAGCGTCGGCACCGGCATCCCGGCCCCCCGCGGACGCGCCCCCGCCCCCCGCCGATGCCTCCCCGCCCCCCACCCTCCACTCCCACGACGTCACCCTCGTCACCAGCAGCCGGCCCGCCGCCGTCGCCTACGTCGGTTCCGGGCCGCCCACCTACGACGCCGAACCCACCGCGCTGCCGCCCGCCGACCCGGACGACCTCGGGGACCTGATCGCCGACACGGTGCTGGACGGGGCGCGTTACGGGGCCTGCACGCTGCGGGCCGCATCCGTGCGCGGGGACTCCGCGCGGTACCGGGGCGAGCCGCGCCGGGACTCGCTGCTCACCGCCCGCTTCGGCACGGGCGAGCAGGCGCTGGTGCTGGTCGCGATGGCGACCGGCGCACGGGCGACACCGAGGGCGCACCGGGCGGCGGCCGAGGCGTGCCGGTGGATCGGGCGGGCTGTCGGGCGCAGTCACGTCCGGCTGGCGGACGACATCCGGGCCGCCCGGCGCGGCGACCTCAAGTCCGGACTGCACCGGCTCACCGACCGCAGCCTCGGCAAGCTGCGCGCGAGCGCCGCCGAGCAGGGCGTCGAACCGGAGGAGTACACGGCCGGCCTGCGCTGTCTGCTGATTCCGGCCGACCCGGAGTGCCGTACGCGCGTGTTCTTCGGGGTCGGCGCGGGGGGCCTGTTCCGGTTGCGGGACGGCGAGTGGCAGGACATAGAGCCACGGATCGCCGAGGTCGCGGGCGAGCCCGTGGTCGGTTTCGGCTCGCTGCCGCACGAGACCCCCGAGGGCGACCGCCTCACCATGGACCTCGGCATCGCGACACCGCCGAGCCCGTACGAGCCCGCCCTCCTCCCGCCCCCGCCGCCCTTCCGCTTCCGTGCCTCCGTCGCCCGCCCGGGTGACACGCTCCTGCTGTGCACCGCGGGCCTCGCCGACCCGCTGCGCGGCGAACCCGAGCTCGCCGAGCACCTGACGGCGCGCTGGGCGAGCGGGGAGCCGCCGGGCCTCGCCGCGTTCCTCGCGGACGCCCAGGTCAGGGTGAAGGGGTACGCCGACGACCGTACGGCCGCGGCCGTCTGGGAGGCGTGAGACGTCTGTCACACGCCTTCGTCCGTCACACGCCTTCATCGCGTACGGCCGGATCGGCAGCCGGGTATGGGCAGTTGGGCCCGGTCGGGGCCGTCGGCCGACTGGCTGACTGTGGGCGTTTGAACGCGTATGGCGGGTGGTTGACGATTCAGCATGACTGTCGCGTTCCGGACGGGGCATGGATCCCGTGAACGTGTTCGAGCAGGAGGGGAATCGACATCGGCGTGCGGGCGGGGGTCATGAAGAGGCAGGCACGAGGGGGCGGTCCCCTGGCGATCGGGGGCTCCTCGGCGGAGACGGTGGAGGAAACGGCCGACAGCGTGACGGACCCGTCCGGCGCCGGACAGCTCAGGCGCAGACTCGGGCGGGGTGACCTGCGGGCGGTGCCCGAGGCCCGGCGGGCGCTGAGGGAGCTGCTACGGCACTGGGGACGGCCCGGAAAATCGGACATAGCCGAGCTGCTGACCAGCGAGCTCGTCACCAACGCACTCATCCACACCGACCACGACGCGGTCCTGACGGCCACGGTGTCCCCGCGCGGACTCCACGTGGAGGTACGGGACTTCGTGGGACGCAGGCCCAAGCCGCAGGTGCCGAACGCCGACGACAGTACGCACGGCCGGGGCCTGATCCTGGTGCAGTCCCTCGCCGACGCGTGGGGTGTGCGGCCGCACGGCGTGGGCAAGGCGGTGTGGTTCGAGCTGAACACGGGGACGGCGTAGAGGCCGCCGTACGAGACGGGAACGGCACTGGTACGGGACCGGTACGGGACCGGAAACGGGATGGGGGCGCGGCCGTGGCGCCGCGCCCCCATCCCGTAACCCCGTGTCAGGAGTGCGTTCGTTCTAGCCCCACTGCTGCTCCAGGTCCTTGAGCTTGCGCTCCAGGGAGTCGAGTCGCGGTAGGGCCATTGTGTCGTCCTCCGCGGTGAGGTCGACGGTCATCGACTTGTCAGAGCCGCTGCGGACGGGCTGCAGGGAGGGGCGGGTGCGGACGGGCAGCTGTTCCGCGCCGGATATGGCAGGCTCCGAGGCGACCGGGGCGGGGGCCCGCTCGACGGTCGTGACGTCCATCTGCCGGGCACCCGCGCGGCCGGGGAGACCGCGGTGGCCGCGGCTGATGGCCTTGAGGTGCGCGCGCTCCAGCTTCTGCTGCTCGCGCTGACGCATACGGTCCTGCTCCTTCTGACGACGGTCCTCGCGCACCTCGTCCACGGCCTCGTCCAGGCTGCGCACGCCCTCCAGGAGCATCAGCGACCAGGCCTTGTAGGTCTCGCGGGGCGCCCGCAGCCAGCGGACGATACGGATCTGCGGCAGCGGGCGCGGGATCAGGCCCTGCTCGCGCAGCGCGGCACGACGGGTCTGCTTCAGCGCGCGGTCGAACAGCACCGCCGCGGAGAGGGACATGCCGGCGAAGAAGTGCTGGGCGCCCTCATGGCCGAGGCCCCGGGGCGCGTGCACCCAGTTGAACCAGGCCGCGGCGCCCGCGAAAGTCCACACGAGTATGCGGGAGCCGAGCGCCGCGTCACCGTGGCTGGCCTCGCGCACCGCGAGCACGGAGCAGAACATGGCCGCGCCGTCCAGGCCGAACGGGACCAGGTACTCCCAGCCTCCGGAAAGGTTCAGGTTCTGTCGGCCGAATCCGACCAGTCCGTGGAAGGAGAGCGCCGCGGCGACCGCGGCGCAGCAGAAGAGAAGAACGTAGGAGGCCGTGCCGTAGACGGCCTCCTTGCGCCTGCGGCGCTCCTCGCTGCGCTCCCAGGAGTCCTCGGTCTTCGCGTGCTCCCCGGACCGCTTGCCGCGCGCGAGCACCGCCACCGCCGCCAGCATGCCCAGGAGCAGTACGGCGCCCGGAAGCAGCCAGTTCAGCGATATGTCGGTCAGTCTCATTGGGGTCCCTTGCATTGGGATAGGGCGTAACGCCCGCCATAGTGGCCCAATCCCCTCGGCCCTCAGGGGGTTTCGGGGCAAGAGACCGCCAAGGAAGTGCAAGAAGATGCGCAAGGCGGCATTCTGCTCGAACTGCCGCGCGAGGGACGGGAGTTGAGTGCGAGTGAGATTACCCGTTCGGGTGGTTCCTCGGAAAGTTCCTGCGAAAAGTGAGGAAGTTGTGAACCAGTTGTAACCCGAGGGGTGCCCACTCGGAGTTGATCTTACGCCACAAGGCTCGGGCGGCTGTTCGGGGGTCCCCCTCGACGGACGGTCAACCGGTGGCGGCGCCCGTCAACTTGGCGACACGGTCGGCGTCGCAGGTGCGCGGGCAGGTTGCGCAGGTGTCCTCGGGGCGCACCGTGTAGAACATGCAGCAGCTCGCCCGGTCGCGGGTGGGCAGGGACTCGCCGTTCGGCCCGGTCGGCTCGCGGAAGGCCGCGGAGCCGACGTGCGGCCGCGTGGCGCCCGGCAGCAGCAGCTCCAGCTCGCGCCGCGCCCGCTCCTCCTCGCCGAGGAGGTGGGCGACGTACCGGATGCCCTCGACGACCTCGTCGGTCGCCATGCCCCACAGGGCGTGCTCGCGCCGCCGCATGTGCGGTCCGAAGCCGCCGAGGACCGGTTCGATGTGCTCGGCGCCCGCCGCCCGCCGCCCGGCGCTCAGCGCCTCCTCGTCCGGTACGACCCGCGCGCCGGGCAGGTCCGCCGCCGGGGCGTCCGGCAGGCAGGCGAACGTGTCGGTCCGTACGGCCGTACGGCCCTGGACGCGCTCGTACGCGACGTGCTCCGCGGGCAGGCGGGGCGCCCGGCGGACCAGGAACCAGGGGACCGTGAACAGCAGGCAGGCGGGCCAGGCGTACCGGTGCAGGCCGAAGCTCGCGATGACGTCCGGGCGGCCCTTCTGCCTGTAGTCCCGCAGCACCTGCGCGTCGTCCCACGCGAGGAACGCGTCGAGTTCCGCCCCGCCCGCCGCGAGCCCCGCGGCCCCGGCCCAGCCGTCGCCCCGGGGGAGCGCGTCCGCGCGGGACAACTCCGTCACGCTCGGCCCCGGATGGACCTCGGCCAGACGGGCATAGGCGTCCGCCGTGGCTGAGGCGCGCGAAGCCGGGGTCGGGTGGGGCATGGGGTACCACCGTTTCACGGTCGTTGACAGGTAAGGCTTACCTTACTCAAGGTGATCGAGGTTTGAACTGACGGCATGTGCGCCTATGGTGCTTTACGACCGGTAACAACCCCTCGTACCGACCCAAGCGCCCCCATGTACCACCGAGCCCGGAGGAGGACCCGTGGAGCAGGCCGAACCCCGCGCGCGTGCCGCCTCCCAGCCGGGCGCCCCGGACCGGCATACGGCGGCCGCCCGGGTGCCGGCGCAGCCGGGGCCGGCCGATGTGGACCGGGAGCGCCGGGCCGCGGCGGACGGTACCGCCGCCCGGGGTGAGCACACCCACAGCGAGACGCCCATCCCGAGCCCCCGTACGCGGGAGGAGCCGCGGGCCGGGCAGGACGCGTCCCGTGCCATGGGCCGGCCGGTCGTGCAGCGGGCCTCCGTCCGCGGCCAGATCCTCGACGCCCTGCGCGCCGCCCTCGCCGCCGGGGAACTCACACCGGGCGAGGTGTACTCGGCCCCCGTGCTCGGTGAGCGCTTCGGCGTCTCCGCGACCCCGGTGCGCGAGGCCATGCAGCAACTCGCCATCGAGGGCGCCGTCGAGGTCGTACCGAACCGGGGCTTCCGCGTGGTCCGGCGCGGCGCCCGCGAGCTGGCCGAACTCGCCGAGGTCCGCGCCCTGTTGGAGGCCCCGGTCATCCTCCGCCTCGCCCGCACCCTCCCCGCCGACCGGTGGGCCGACCTGCGCCCCCTCGCCGAGGAAACCGCCCGCGCCGCCTCCTCCGGCTGCCGCATGACCTACGCCGAGGCCGACCGCGCCTTCCACCGCGGCCTCCTCGCCCTCGCGGGCAACGACCAGCTGGTCCACATCGCCGACGACCTCCACCGCCGCACCCAACTCCCCCTCACCCCCGGCCCCGCCCCCTCCGCCCGCACCGAACTACTGGCCGACGCGGCGGAACACATCGCGTTGCTGGACGCGTTGTGCGCACAGGACTTGGAGGCGGCGAGCTGTCTGGTCGAGGGCCACTTCAGGAGCGCCGTTTAGGGGCGCGGGGCTGTGACATTGTGCGGCTCCGCCGCGTGGGCGCGACCGGCCACATGCGGCCTACAGCCAACGCACTACAACGGCCCCTACGGCGCTCACCGTCAAACAGTCGCGGCCGGCGGAGCCAACTGCCCCGCCAACCACGTAGGCACACCCCCCAGCAACCGAAACAACCGCCGCGCCTCATCCCGAAGCCGCGAAGCCTCCGGCTCGCTCTCCGCATCGGCCAGCGACGCCAGCGCCGGCGCCGTACCGACGAGGTACCCCAACTCCTCCCGAATCCGGAGCGATTCGGAGAACCCGTGCCGCGCCTCCGCCAACTCCCCGTCACGCAGGGCGAGTCCGGCAAGGTGCCGCCAGGTGAAGGACAGCAGCAAGGGGTCGTCAAAGGCGGTCGCGCCCGCATGGGCGCGGCGGTAAGCGGCGCGAGCCGCCTGCGGGGAGTCCGTGAGGTTCTCGGCGAGGAGCCCGCGGCGGAAGTCCAGCAGGGCCCGCCCCGGCGCGCCCGGGGCGATCAGCGCCGCCGCCCGGCCGAGTGCCGCCCGCGCCTCGTCGGCGCGATCGCGGACGCCGAGCAGCGTGGACGCGTACGCCAGCTGCCCCCGCTCACACGCGGCCGCGCCACGCTCGTCGTCGCTGCGGGCCTGGGCCTCGGCCGTGCGCAGCGCGTCCTCGGCCTGCTCCCAGCCCTGCTCGGTGTAGAGGCAGCGCTCGACGAGGAGCGAGGCGCGTTGGAGCGAGGCCGATGGTGTGGTCGGTTGGAGAAGCGCTGCCGCGTCGGCCCAGCACGCGCGTGAGCGCAGCCGCCATACCGCGGTCTGGAGTGGATCGTCACCTGCGGTCGTTCCGTTACCAGACATGGCGGTATGCGCCACGTTGCCCTCCCCGAGCACGCCATTGAGCTGTTGAGTGGTGGGCGCATCTCAGCATGAATGGCCGGGCCGGGCCAAGAGGGTGGGTGAAAGATTTCACAAAGTCATGGGGTGGACACGGCACTTGATGTCACCTGTCCACTGGCCCGTCGCCTCAGCTCATCCGCAACGCGAGGAAGAAATCCAGCTTGTCCTCCAGCCGCGAGAGATCACGACTCGTCAACTGCTCGATACGGCCCACCCGGTACCGCAGCGTGTTGACGTGCAGGTGGAGGCGGGCAGCGCAGCGCGTCCAGGAGCCGTCGCAGTCGAGGAACGCCTCCAGCGTCGGGACCAGCTCGGCGCGGTGGCGGCGGTCGTAGTCCCGGAGCGGGTCCAGGAGCCGGGCGGTGAAGGCGCGGCGTACGTCGTCGGGGACGAAGGGGAGGAGCAGCACGTGCGAGGCCAGCTCCTGGTGGCCCGCCGCGCACACCCGCCCCACGCGCGCCGCCGCGACCCGGCGGGCGTGCCGGGCCTCCTCCAGGGCGCCCCGCAGCCCCTCGGCCGAGTGGACGGCCGCGCTGACGCCGAGCGTGAGCCGCCCGTCGTCGTTCAGGCCGGCGGTCAGCGGGTCCCGTACGGTCCGAAGGAGCGTGTCGGCGAGGATTCCGGTCTCGGAGCCGTCGTGTTCGGCGGACACCGCCGGAAGGGGGACGAGGGCGATCGCCTCCGCACCCATGTGGGCGACGGCGATACGGTCCGAGGGCTCGGAGCCGGTCGCCAGCGGGTCGACGAGGATCTCCTCCAGCAACGACTGGGCGACCGGGCCGCCCTCGATGCCTCCGCCGTCCCACTCGACGCGGGCCACGACCACCTGCCAGTGCGGTGCCGCGCCGAGCCCGGGCAGCAGCACCGGCGCGGCCACCCGCAGCCGGGCCGCGATCTCCGCGGGCGCCGCGCCCGCCTGCACCAGCTCCAGCACCTCCTGCGCGAGCCGCCGCCGTACCGTACGGGCCGCGTCCCGCCGGTCCCGCTCGACCGCGATCAGCTGGGTGACGCCGTACAGCAGGTCGAGCCGCTCCTCGGCCCAGTCCCCGGCGTCGGCCTCGACCGCGAGCAGCCAGTCGGACAGCACGGTCTCGCGCAGGTCCCGGGAGCCCTGCCCGGCGGCCCCGATCCGGCCGATGCTGCGGATCGGGAACAGGGAATACGTCAACGAGGGTGCGGCGCCCACCGCCACCCGGTGCGGGGCCCGCCGTCCCGTACGGCCGGCCGCCAGGTGCTCGGCGGCGAGCCTGGCGCACACGTCGGCGGGCAGCGCGGCCCCGGAGACCTTCGGGCTCGCGATGGGGCGCCCGGTCGGCGAGAGCACCCAGGCCCGCAGGTCCAGGTCGGAGCCGAGCAGGTCGAGGACCACGTCCGGGCCGCCGCCCGCCGGGCCCGAGGTCATCATCCGGCGGTGCCGGTCCACCACGGCCGCCAGGTCCCCGGCGCGCTCGCCCGAGACCTGCCGTACGACGTGCTCGGTGATCGTCGCGAACGCCACCGACTCGTTGACCGCGAACAGCGGCAGCCGGTGCCGGGCACAGGCCACGACCAGGTCCTCCGGGATGTCCCCGAGTTCGGCCTCACCGGCGGCGAGGGCGGCGACCCCGGCGCCCACCAGAATCCGTACGAACGGATCCGAGTCGGCGGCACCGTGGCGCCAGGCGAGCCCGGTCAGCACCAGCTCGCCGCCCGAGAGGTAGCGGCTGGGGTCGCGGAGGTCCGTCGTCATCACCCCGCGTACGGTGCGGTCGAGCTCGTCCTCGCCGCCGAGCAGCCGCAGGCCCAGCGCGTCGGTGTCCAGCAGTGCGCGCAGCCGCATGTCTCGTCGCCGCCGTTCTTGTCCGGAAATCTTCGTTCGGTCAGGGGGTGAGGGCCCGGTGGGCGGGACCTCGGGCTCCGGGAGCGGGCCCGCGCCGACCGGGGGAGAGTGGATTCCGGCCGCCGGGGCGATGTCCTGGTGTTTCGGTATGTGTGCTGCTTGTTGCCAGGGAGAAACGAGGAGGTTTCTGCCGACCTCCGTTCATACGAATCTACAAGATGGGCGCCCTGGCCAGCCAACTCCTTCATGTTTTCCGTGACTGACTGCGGCACCGGACACCGCTGTGTACTGGTGTCACTCCCCATGAACAGCACATGAACGAGCCAGGCCCGCCGCACCCGAACTGGCTCGATCGGAACGACCCACAAGACGAAGAAGAGAGCCGGTCATGGACTTCCTTCGCCCCGCCAGCTGGGAGGAGGCGCTCGCCGCGAAGGCCGAGCACCCCACCGCTGTGCCGATTGCGGGCGGCACCGATGTGATGGTCGAGATCAACTTCGACCACCGTCGGCCCGAGTACCTCCTCGACCTGACCCGCGTCGGCGACCTCTACGAGTGGGAGACCGGCGAGGAGAGTGTGCGGCTCGGGGCCTCGGTCCCGTACACCCGGATCATGGAGGACCTGCGAGCCGAGCTCCCGGGCCTGGCCCTCGCCTCGCACACGGTCGCCTCCCCGCAGATCCGCAACCGCGGCGGCGTCGGCGGCAACCTCGGCACCGCCTCCCCGGCAGGCGACGCCCACCCGGCCCTCCTCGCGGCGGGCGCCGAGGTCGAGGTCGAGTCCGTACGCGGCTCCCGTCTCATCCCGATCGACGACTTCTACACCGGCGTGAAGCGGAATGCGCTGGCGCCCGACGAGCTGATTCGCGCCGTCCACATCAACAAGGCGGACGGGCCGCAGCAGTACTCGAAGGTCGGCACGCGGAACGCCATGGTGATCGCCGTCTGCGCCTTCGGCCTGGCACTGCACCCGTCGTCACGCACGGTCCGTACCGGCATCGGCTCGGCCGCGCCCACGCCCGTGCGGGCCAGGGCAGCCGAGGAGTTCCTCGACGCGGCGCTCGAAGAGGGCGGCTTCTGGGACAACGGCAAGATCATCACCCCGTCGGTCGCCAAGGAGTTCGCGGAGCTGTGCTCCGCCGCCTGCAACCCGATCGACGACGTTCGCGGCACCGCGAGCTACCGCCGCCACGCGGTCGGCGTCATGGCCCGCCGCACGTTGATGTGGACCTGGGAGTCGTACCGCGGCGCCGCCGCCGTCACGGAGGGAGTCGCCTGATGCGCGTCAATTTCACGGTCAACGGTCGTCCGCAGGAAGCCGACGACGTGTGGGAGGGCGAGAGCCTGCTGTACGTGCTGCGGGAGCGGCTCGGTCTGCCGGGGGCGAAGAACGCCTGTGAGCAGGGTGAATGCGGGTCCTGCACGGTCCGGCTCGACGGCGTTCCGGTGTGTTCGTGCCTGGTCGCGGCGGGCCAGGTCGAGGGGCGCGAGGTCGTCACGGTGGAAGGGCTGGCGGACTACGCGAAGCGGCGCTCCTGCGGCACGGGTGCGTGCGGTGGTACGTCGATCGACGAGGCCCAGCGGTGGCAGGCGAAGGGGACCGGCTCCCAGACCGGCGAAGGTGTCGAACTCTCCCCGATCCAGCAGGCGTTCATCGACGCCGGTGCCGTCCAGTGCGGCTTCTGCACCCCGGGGCTGCTGGTCGCGGCCGACGAGATGCTGGAACGGACCCCGAACCCGTCCGACGCCGACATCCGCGAGGCGCTCTCGGGCAACCTCTGCCGCTGCACCGGCTACGAGAAGATCATGGACGCGGTCCGCCTGGCGGCCACCCGGCAGGGAGAGGCGGTCTGACACCGATGCCCACCATCGGCGCTCCCACCAAGATCACGCAAGGTTCCCGGACCAAGGGCGGCATCGGCGAGTCCACACTCCGCCCCGACGGCACTCTCAAGGTCACCGGCGAGTTCGCGTACTCGTCCGACATGTGGCACGAGGACATGCTCTGGGGGCAGATTCTGCGCTCCACGGTCGCGCACGCCGAGATCGTGTCGATCGACACGAGCGAGGCCCTCGCGCAGGCCGGCGTCTACGCCGTCATGACGTACGACGACCTGCCGACCGACGTGAAGAACTACGGCCTGGAGATCCAGGACACCCCGGTTCTCGCCCACGGCAAGGTCCGCCACCACGGCGAGCCCGTCGCGATCGTGGCCGCCGACCACCCGGAGACCGCGCGCCGCGCCGCCGCCAAGATCAGGGTCGAGTACCGCGAACTCCCGGTCGTCACCGACGAGTCGAGCGCCACCGCGCCGGACGCACCCCTGATCCACGAGGGCCGCGCCGACCTCCCCCAAGGACCTACGACAAGCTCCGGTCCAGGGGGGACCCCCATCTCCGGTCACGTCCCCCACCCGAACATCCTTCACCGTCAGCCGATCATCCGCGGCGACGTGGCGGCGGCCCGCAAGCGCGCCGACGTCATCGTCGAGGGCGAGTACACCTTCGGCATGCAGGACCAGGCCTTCCTCGGCCCCGAGTCGGGTCTCGCCGTCCCCGCCGAGGACGGCGGAGTCGACCTCTACATCGCCACGCAGTGGCTCCACTCCGACCTGCGCCAGATCGCGCCCGTCCTCGGCCTGCCCGAGGACAAGGTCCGGATGACGCTGTCCGGTGTCGGCGGCGCGTTCGGCGGTCGCGAGGACCTGTCGATGCAGATCCACGCCTGCCTGCTCGCGCTGCGCACGGGCAAGCCGGTGAAGATCGTCTACAACCGCTTCGAGTCCTTCTTCGGCCACGTCCACCGCCACCCGGCGAAGCTGTACTACGAGCACGGGGCGACGAAGGACGGCAAGCTGACGCACCTGAAGGCCCGGATCGTCCTCGACGGTGGCGCGTACGCCTCCGCCTCCCCGGCCGTCGTGGGCAACGCCGCCTCGCTCGGCGCGGGCCCGTACGTCATCGACGACGTCGAGATCGAGGCCTACGCCCTCTACACCAACAACCCGCCCTGCGGCGCCATGCGCGGCTTCGGCGCGGTCCAGGCGTGCTTCGCCTACGAGGCCCAGATGGACAAGCTGGCCGCGAAGCTGGGCATGGACCCGGTCGAGCTCCGGCAGCGCAACGCGATGTCGCAGGGCACGCTCCTGCCGACCGGGCAGCAGGTCGACTCACCCGCCCCGGTCGCCGAACTCCTGCGCCGCGTCAAGGCCATGCCCATGCCGCCGGAGCGCCAGTGGGAGAGCTCCGAGGGCGCGGACGTACGGCAGCTGCCGGGCGGCCTGTCCAACACCACGCACGGCGAAGGCGTCGTCCGCGGGGTCGGCTACGCGGTCGGCATCAAGAACGTCGGCTTCTCCGAGGGCTTCGACGACTACTCGACCGCCCGTGTCCGCATGGAGGTCGTGGGCGGCGAGCCGGTGGCCACCGTGCACACGGCCATGGCGGAGGTCGGCCAGGGCGGGGTCACCGTCCACGCCCAGATCGCCCGCACCGAGCTGGGCGTCACCCAGGTGACGATCCACCCGGCGGACACCAAGGTGGGCTCGGCGGGTTCGACCTCGGCCTCCCGCCAGACGTACGTCACCGGCGGCGCCGTACGGAACGCGTGCGAACTGGTACGCGAGCGGGTCCTGGAGATCGGGCGCCGCAAGTTCGGCTCGTACCACCCGGCTTGGGCCACGGCCGAGCTGCTTCTGGAAGGCGGCAAGGTCGTCACCGACGGCGGCGAGGTCCTCGCCGACCTGGTGGACGTACTGGAGGACGAGTCCGTCGAGGTCGAGGAGGAGTGGCGGCACCGGCCGACCGAGCCCTTCGACCTGCGGACGGGACAGGGCTTCGGCCACGTCCAGTACAGCTTCGCCGCGCACCGCGCCGTCGTCGAGGTCGACACCGAGCTGGGCCTGGTCAAGGTCATCGAACTGGCCTGCGCCCAGGACGTCGGCAAGGCCCTCAACCCGCTGTCCGTCGTCGGCCAGATCCAGGGCGGCACCACCCAGGGCCTGGGTGTCGCCGTCATGGAGGAGATCATCGTCGACCCGAAGACCGCGAAGGTGCGCAACCCCTCCTTCACGGACTACCTCATCCCCACGATCCTCGACACGCCGACCATCCCTGTCGACGTGCTCGAACTCGCCGACGACCACGCCCCGTACGGGTTGCGCGGCGTCGGCGAGGCCCCCACCCTGTCGTCGACTCCGGCCGTCCTGGCGGCAATCCGGAACGCGACGGGCCTGGAGCTCAACAGGACGCCGGTACGCCCCGAACACCTGACGGGAACGGCGTAGTCGTGCCGCCGCTGTCGCTGTGGGCATGCGTTCCGCCTGGGGCGGAACGGGTGGGCACGGCGGCGGCCACACCGATGCCGGGCAACAGCTCCACCCAACGGCCACCCGGCACCGGCTCACGTCCAGTACCACGCTTCGTCTCGGGCCGTCCCCCGGGTCGTGCACCTTCCAAATCCCGTAATTGCCCAGGCAATCCGCGGGTGCCCCTGTGAACCTTGGGAGATGGCACCATGACCCAGCAGTCACTCGAGCCCAGGACCGCCGCCGACGACGCGGGCGAAGGAACCCGCGTCCCGGCCGGACGGTCCTGGCTCGACCGGTACTTCCACATATCCCGGCGGGGATCCTCGGTGGCCCGCGAGGTCCGCGGCGGCGTCACCACCTTCATGGCGATGGCGTACATCCTGCTGCTCAACCCGCTGATCCTGTCCGGCGAGGACGCGGCCGGCGCCACACTCGGCCAGAAGGGCCTGATCACCGCGACTGCGCTCGCGGCGGCCGCGACCACCCTGCTGATGGGCTTCGTCGGCAAGGTGCCGCTCGCCCTCGCCGCCGGCCTCTCCGTCTCCGGTGTCATCGCCTCGCAGGTCGCGCCCCAGATGACCTGGCCGCAGGCCATGGGCATGTGCGTGATGTACGGCGTGGTCATCATGCTGCTGGTCGTCACCGGCCTCCGCGAGATGATCATGAACGCGATCCCGCTGGCCCTCAAGCACGCGATCACCATGGGCATCGGCCTGTTCATCGCCCTGATCGGCTTCTACAAGGCCGGTTTCGTGCACCAGGGCGAGGCGACCCCGGTCACCCTCGGCCCGGCGGGTGAACTCGCCGGCTGGCCGGTCCTCCTCTTCGCCGCGACGCTGCTCGCGATCTTCATGCTCCAGGCGCGCGGCGTCCCCGGCGCGATCCTCATCGGCATCGCCGCCGGCACCGTTCTCGCCGTGATCCTCAACGCCCTGAACGTCGTCGACCCCGAGCAATGGGCGAGCGGCGCGCCGGAGCTGCACGGCAGCGCGGTCTCGATGCCGGACTTCTCGCTCTTCGGCGAGGTCGAGTTCGGCGGCTGGGGCCAGGTCGGCGCGATGACGGTCGGCATGATCGTCTTCACCCTCGTACTCGCCGGGTTCTTCGACGCGATGGCCACGATCATCGGTGTCGGCACGGAGGCCGGACTCGCCGACGAGAAGGGCCGGATGCCGGGCCTGTCCAAGGCGCTGTTCATCGACGGCGCGGGCGGCGCGATCGGCGGCGTCGCGGGCGGCTCGGGCCAGACGGTGTTCGTGGAGTCGGCGACCGGGGTCGGCGAAGGCGCCCGTACGGGCCTCTCCTCCGTCGTCACCGGCCTGTTCTTCGCCGCCTGCCTGTTCTTCACTCCGCTGACGGCGATCGTCCCCGGCGAGGTCGCGGCCGCGGCCCTGGTGGTGATTGGCGCCATGATGATGATGAACGCCCGGCACGTCGACTGGGCCGACCGGGCTACCGCCATCCCGGTCTTCCTGACCGTCGTGATCATGCCGTTCACGTACTCGATCACCGCGGGTGTCGCGGCCGGAGTCATCTCCTACGTCGCCATCAGGATCGCCCAGGGCAAGGCCAGGGAGATCGGCGCGTTCATGTGGGGCCTGACGGCGATCTTCCTGGTCTTCTTCGCCCTCAATCCGATCGAAAGCTGGCTGGGCGTCCACTGACGCCCGCCGCCTATCTGCCTACTGGGAGACCGAGATGCTGGACATCGCCGAAGAGCTGAACCGGTGGGTGTCGCAGGGACGCGACTTCGCCGTGGCCACCGTGGTGGCCGTCGGCGGCAGCGCGCCCCGGCAGCCCGGCGCCGCGCTCGCAGTCGACACCGCCGGCACGGCGGTCGGCTCGGTCTCCGGCGGGTGCGTGGAGGGGGCCGTGTACGAGCTGTGCCGACAGGCGCTCCAGGACGGGCAGCCGGTCCTCGAACGCTTCGGCTACAGCGACGAGGATGCCTTCGCCGTGGGGCTGACCTGCGGCGGGATCATCGACATCCTCGTCACTCCGGTACGGGCGGGCGACCCCGTCCGTCCGGTGGTCACGGCCGCGCTGTCCGCCGCCGCCCGCGGGGAGGCGGCGGCGGTGGCACGGATCGTGACCGGCCCGGCGGAACTGGCGGGCCGCGCGCTAGCCGTCCGCCCCGACGGCTCGTACGACGGCGGATTCGGCGCCCACCCCGAGCTGGACCGCACCGTGGCGGAGGAGGCGCGCGCCTTCCTGGATGCCGGCCGTACCGGCACCCTGGAGATCGGAGAGCAGGGCTCTCGCTGCGGAGCACCGCTCACGGTATTGATCGAGTCGTCCGTGCCCCCGCCCCGGATGATCGTCTTCGGCGCCATCGACTTCGCCTCCGCGCTGGTCCGGATCGGCAAGTTCCTCGGCTACCACGTCACCGTCTGCGACGCGCGCCCCGTGTTCGCCACGCAGGCCCGCTTCCCCGAGGCCGACGAGATCGTGGTCGAGTGGCCGCACACCTACCTGGAGCGCACCGAGGTCGACACCCGTACGGTCCTGTGCGTCCTGACCCATGACGCCAAGTTCGACGTACCCCTGCTACGACTCGCCCTGCGGCTCCCGGTCGCGTACGTCGGTGCCATGGGCTCCCGCCGGACACACCTCGACCGCAACGAGCGGCTGCGTGAAGCCGGCGTCACCGAGCTGGAGCTGGCGCGGCTCAGATCTCCCATCGGCCTCGACCTCGGCGCCCGTACCCCCGAGGAGACGGCCCTGTCCATCGCCTCGGAGATCGTCGCCAACCGGCGGGGCGGGAGCGGCGTTCCGCTGACCGGGGCGCACACACCGATCCACCACGACCTGACGTCGGATGCGGCGCCGGCGTCGGCGCCGGTGGGGCGGATCGGGTCGGTGGCCTGAGCGGCGACGCGGCTGCGCAGGGGGACGGTGAACGCGTCCAGTTCTGCGAGCCGACACGGGAAGGGGGCGGCGGGGAAGGCCTCGGCGGTGGACAGTGCGCCTGTCTTCTGTGGGCCTTTCGGCCGGTCCCCGTACATGGGCGTTGCGGCCGCTGCCGGACGCGGCGGTCACTTGGGCCGCGACGGCGGAGAGACTGCTGGGGCCCTCGGCCGTGTGCCCCCTCTTCGGGCGAAACTGAGCGCTGCTACTCGGCTGGCTTGCGGGCCAGCAGATAGGCCTGCGGGGACTTCTCGTAGGGCCCCTCGGCCGCCCTCACCAGCCGGGCGACCTCGACGAAGCCGGCCTCGCCGAGCAGCCCGGAGACCTGCTCGGGCGGCACCCAGTAGACGTCGAGGTCCAGGTCATGGCCGTATGCGTGCGAGAGGTGGATACGTTCGTCGCCCGCCTTGAAGGCCATGAGCAGATGCCCGCCGGGAGCCAGCACGCGGTGGAACTCCGCGAAGAGGACCAAGAGTTCCTCCGGTGGAGTGTGCACGGTGGAGTACCAGGCGACGGCGCCCGCGAGCGACTCGTCCTTGAGATCGAGGCCGGTCATCGACCCGACCTCGAATCTCAACCCCGGATACGCCGCCCGCGCCACCGCGACCATTTCCGGCGACAGGTCGAGCCCGAAGACGTCCAGCCCGAGTGAATCCAGGTGGATGGTCACCCGTCCCGGCCCACACCCCAGATCCCCGACCGGCCCACCTCCCTCGGCCAGCACCCGCTCGGCGAACACCCCCAGCATGGCCCGGTCGAACGGGGCGTCCGCGAGGTGGTCCCGGAGGAGTCTGTCGTAGTCGACGGCGACAGTGTCGTAGGAGGCGCGGGTGGTCCGGAGGTGTGAGTGGTCTGGGATGTCGGTCATGGTGCGGGACTGTAGCCGGGGGGTCTGACAACGGGGCCACGGCACGGGAAGACCGGCCCTGGCCGGGGCGGTGCGGGGGAGGACGAGATACCGGCGCACGGGTGTCTCCGTAACCCGAGTGAGCGCCCTGGATGGTGGGACGGCGAGGAATGGCTGACGTTGGATCACGTCAAGGCCGGGTCGATTCAGCTGACGAGGTGTCGGCTGCCCGGCTGCGACGGAAGGATTGTCAGATGCGCTCTGCCCGCATGCTCCTCGCCACCGCGACGGCCACGGCCGCCCTCGCGATCGGCGCGCCGGCCGCCTACGCCGAGGCGATGGGTGACTGGGACCACGAAGACACTTCCCACAGCAAGGAGCTCGACAAGGACCGTAAGGAGCACGACAAGGACCGCAAGGACTCCCCCCGTGGCGGGATGCACACGGGTGGCGGAGCGCTGACCGCGGTGAACGGGGACGACTGGGACACCGCGAAGGACGGCAAGGAGCTCGGCAAGGACCGTAAGGAGCACGACAAGGACCGCAAGGACTCCCCCCGTGGCGGGATGCACACGGGTGGCGGAGCGCTGACCGCGGTGAACGGGGACG